>NCCY01000218.1 GCA_002279855.1 Rhizobiales bacterium 12-68-15 | reverse complement strand
CTGCGGCAAGTCCACCACCGCCCGCCTGCTCATGCACCTGATGCCGCGCAATTCCGGCGACATCGTCTTCGACGGCCAGCTCGTGGGCGAGGCGCTCAGCCTGCGCGACCTGCGGCGCGGCATGCAGATGGTGTTCCAGGACAGCTACGCCTCGCTCAACCCGCGCCTCACCATTGAGGATTCCGTCTCGTTCGGCCCCAAGGTGCATGGCATGGGGGACCGGGAGGCACGGTTGCTCGCCCGTGACCTGCTGACCAAGGTGGGGCTGCGGCCGGAAGTGTTCGCCAACCGCTATCCCCACGAGGTCTCGGGCGGCCAGCGCCAGCGCGTCAACATCGCCCGCGCCCTCGCCCTCAGCCCGCGCCTCGTCATCCTGGACGAGGCCGTATCCGCGCTCGACAAGTCGGTGGAGGCGCAGGTGCTGAACCTGCTCACCGACCTCAAGCGCGATTTCGGCCTCACCTATCTGTTCATCAGCCACGACCTCAACGTGGTCCGCTACATCTCGGACCGCGTGCTGGTGATGTATCTCGGCCAGGTGGTGGAGCTGGGGCCGGTGGATGCGGTCTATGCGGCCCCCGCCCATCCCTATACCCGCGCCTTGCTCGCGGCCATGCCGGCCATGGACCCGGACGAGCGCACGCAGGTTCCGCCCATTTCCGGCGATCCGCCCAACCCCATCGATCCGCCCGCCGGCTGCCGCTTCCACCCGCGCTGCCCGTTCGCGGAAGGCGTCTGCTCGGCCGTGGTGCCGGCGCTCTCGCCGGTGGAGGCCAGCGGCCATTCGGTGGCCTGCCACATGTCCATTCCCGGCTCCGGCCACAGCCGCGCCCCTGAGAAGATCGCCGCATGAAGATGTCCGTCACACCCGAACGGGTGGCCGCCGCCACCCGCACCGCCGGGCTCGATCTGGCGCCGGAGACCGCCGCGCGCATCGCCACCGCCATCGCGCCGGCCTTCACCGCCTTCGCGCCGGTCGCCAATACCCTGCCCTTCGACCTGGAGCCCGCGACCTTCCTGATCGCGCAGCGGCGGGAGCGGCGGGCATGACCGGGACCGCCACCGATCCGACCCTCCTGTCGCTGACAGACATCGCGGCCGCCATCGCCGACCGGCAGGTATCGTCGCGCGAGGTGACGCAGGCCTGCCTCGCCCGCATCGAGAAAGACCAGCCCCGCCTCAACGCCTTCATTTCCATCGAGCCGGAGACCGCGCTCGCGGCAGCGGACGCCGCCGACGCGGCGCTGGCGCGGGGCGAGATCAAGGGGCCGCTCCACGGCGTCCCGCTCGCCCACAAGGACATGTATTACGACGCCGGCCATGTGGTGACCTGCGGCTCGCACCTGCGCCGCGACTTCGTGGCGACCACCACCTCCACGGCGCTCCAGCGCCTGAAGGATGCCGGCACCGTGCGGCTCGGCGCGCTCCACATGGTGGAGTTCGCCTATGGCCCCACCGGGCACAACCCCCATTACGGGCCGGCCCGCAATGCGTGGAATCCCGACCATGTCACGGGCGGCTCCTCCTCCGGCTCCGGGACGGCGGTCGCTGCCCGCCTGACCTTCGCGGCGTTCGGGTCCGACACCGGCGGCTCCATCCGCCTGCCCGCGCATTTCTGCGGCGTCTCGGGGCTGAAGACCACGGTCGGCCTCGTCAGCCGTGCCGGGGCCATGCCGCTGTCCCAGTCGCTGGACACGGTGGGCCCGCTCGCCCGGACGGTGGAGGATTGCGCGCTCATCCTGTCCCTGATTGCGGGCGCCGACCCGGCGGACCCGACCTGCTCCACCGCCCCCCTGCCCGATTATCGTGCCGCGACGCGCCTGCCGCTCGCCGGCCGCACCATCGGCATTCCCACCGCCTTCTATGTGGACGATCTCGACGCGGACGTGGCCGAGGCGCTGGACACCGCCATCGTCACGCTGGCGAAGGCGGGCGCGCGCATCGTGCCCGTCACCCTGCCGGACCAGCCCGCGCTCTCCGCCGCCTCCACGCTGATCCTGCTTTCGGAGGCCGCGGCCTTCCACGCCCACTGGCTGGAAACCCGCCCGCAGGATTATGGCGAGCAGGTGCGGGCGCGCATCGAGAACGGCTTTGCCATTCCCGCCGTGCGCTATCTGGAGGCGCTGCGCTGGCGGGGCCCCGCGCTCGCCGCCCACAATGCGGCGGTGGCGGGGATCGACGCCGTGCTTGCCCCCGCCGCGCCCATGCCCGCGCCCACCATCGCCGAGACCGACCTCGGCGGCGCGCCGAATGCGGAAGCCATGATCCAGCGGCTCACCCGCTTCACCCGCCCGGTCAATTATCTCGGGCTGCCGGCCGTCAGCATCCCCGCCGGCTTCACCGCCACGGGCCTGCCGGTCGGCCTTCAACTGATCGGCCGCGCGTTCGAGGAAGAAGTGCTGCTCTCCATCGGCGCGGCATTCCAGCGCGAAACCGACTTCCACATGCAGATGCCGGAGGCCACATGACGGCGTCAGACCCGAACCCTGCCCTTCAGGCCAAAGCCACCCCGCAGCCGGTTGTCCAGCCGGTTGTCCAGGTGGACGACCTCACCATCCGCTTCACCGGCGAGCGGACGGTGCATGCGGTCAACGGCGTCTCGCTCTCGCTGGGCGAGGGCGAGGTGCTGGGGCTGCTGGGCGAATCCGGCTCCGGCAAGAGCGTGACCATGCGGGCGCTCATGCGCCTGCTGCCGCGCAAGCGCACCGTCATCAGCGGCGGCGTGAAGGTGGCCGGGCAGGACGTGCTCGCCATGGACGACGCGACGCTCTCCGACTTCCGCGGGCGCGTGGTCTCCATGATCTTCCAGGAGCCGGCGCTGGCGCTCGACCCGGTCTATACGATCGGCGACCAGATCGCGGAATCCGTCATGCGGCACGAAGGCAAGAGCCGGACGGACGCCATGGCGCGTGCGCTGGAGATGCTGGAACTGGTGCGCATTCCCTCCGCCAAGCGGCGGCTGGATGCCTATCCGCACGAAATGTCCGGCGGCATGCGCCAGCGTGCCATGATCGCCCTGGCGCTCGCCTGCAAGCCGAAGGTTCTGCTGGCGGACGAGCCCACCACCGCGCTCGATGCCACCGTGCAGATCCAGATCCTGCTTCTGCTGCGCGAGCTTCAGCGGGAAATGGGCATGTCCGTGATCTTCGTCACTCACGATATCGGCGTCGCCATCGAGATCTGCGACCGTGTGGCGGTGATGTACGCCGGGCAGATCGTGGAGACCGGCTCGCTGGCCGATATCGTGCGCCGGCCCGTCCATCCGTATCCGCGCGGGCTTCTCGCCTCCACGGTGCACGGTGCAAAACGCGGGGCGCGGCTGGAAACCATTCCCGGCACGCCCCCCTCTCTGGACCTAGCGCCCGTGAACTGCTCATTCTCCCCCCGCTGCGCCCACGCGCAGCCGCGCTGCACCGAGGCACTGCCTCCCCGCGTGGATCTGGGGCCGGGCCGCTTCGTGCGGTGCATCCTGGCCGAGAAGACCGTTTCGGAGTCCGTATGACCACCCTGCCGAACCTGCGTATCGATGGCGACCGCCTCTGGGACACCATCATGGAAACCGCCCGCATCGGGGCAACGCAAAAGGACGGCGTGCGGCGCCTGACACTCTCCGAGGAAGACCGGCGGATGCGCGACTGGTTCCGCGGGGCCTGCGAGGCGGCGGGGCTTACCGTGACCGTGGACGGGCTCGGCAACATGTTCGCCCTGCGGCCCGGCCGCGACATGAGCCGCGCCCCGCTGGGCTTCGGCTCGCACCTCGACACCCAGCCCACCGGCGGCAAGTTCGACGGCATCCTCGGCACGCTGGCGGCGCTGGAAGTGGTGCGCACGCTCAACGAGGCCTGCATCGAGACCGAGACGCCGCTCTGCGTGTGCAACTGGACCAATGAGGAAGGCTCCCGCTTCGCCCCCGCCCTGATGGGCTCGCTGGCGCATGTGGGCGACTTCACCGTCGAGGACATCCTCTCCCGCACCGATGCGGAGGGCGTGAGCGTGGCGCAGGCGCTGGACACCATCGGCTATCGCGGTACCCAGAAGGTGGGGGCACAGCCGCTGTCCGGCTTCGTGGAACTGCATATCGAGCAGGGACCGATCCTGGAGGCCGAGGGCAAGACCATCGGCGTGGTGGAGCATGGCCAGGGCATCATCTGGTACAATGGCCGCATCACCGGCTTCGAGAGCCATGCCGGCTCCACGCCCATGCCGCTGCGGCGCGATGCGCTGGCCGCGCTCTCCGAAATCGTCCTCGCCATCGAGGGCCTCGCCATCGCCCATGGCCCCCATGCGGTGGGCACGGTGGGCGAAGCGGTGATCGCGACGCCCTCGCGCAATGTCATTCCCGGCGAGATCGCCTTCTCCGGCGAATTCCGCAGCCCGGATGCCGACACGCTGGAAACCGTGCATCAGGGCCTTCAGGAGAAGGTTGCCGAGATCGCCGCCCGCCGCCGCGTCACCATCGCGCTGGATGTGGTGTGGCGGAAGGCGCCGACCCACTTCGCCCCTGCCGTCATCAATGCGGTGCGGGGCGCGGCGGACCATCTCGGCCTGTCCCATCGCCCCATGGTGTCCGGCGCGGGGCACGACGCCTTCTCGCTGGCGGCGCTGGTGCCCACCGCCATGATCTTCGTGCCCTGCAAGGACGGGGTGAGCCATAACGAGCTGGAATCCGCCGAGAAGACGGACTGCGTGGCCGGCGCCAACGTGCTGCTGCACGCGGTGCTGTCGCTGGCCGGCGGGCCGGCATGAGCGGGCGATCCGCGCTCCAGGCCCTGCCGCTCACCCCGGACGCGTTTGCGCCCTTTGGCGAGGTCCTGACCGTGCCGCAGACGCCCGGCCGCCGCGACTATTTCGATGGCGGCCTTGCCAATCTGCGCCCCGGCGCCCGCCCCAGCGTCTCGCTCATCCTCGGCGCGCCTGCGGCGGGGACCACCATCGAGGTGACGCAGATCGAGCGCCACGGGCTGACCTTTGCCGCCGGAACGTGGCACGCGCCGCTGACGGTGCTGGAGAAGCCGGCCCCCTTCGCCATCGTCATGTGGCGCGACGGGGGACCGGAGGACGAGGAATTCGCGCCGATGGAGCCGCTGCAAATTTCTGTGTGATCCAGCCTGTGGATGATTTCCACGGCTCTGGACAGCCTCCGGGGAAGCCTTTATACACGCCGCTCTCGACGCTCTTTCGGGAACGTCGAGCGCCCAGGTAGCTCAGTTGGTAGAGCATGCGACTGAAAATCGCAGTGTCGGCGGTTCGACTCCGTCCCTGGGCACCACTCCTTCTTTCCTGACATCTGACCGTCCCGTCGAAGCGCGCATTTGCGACGCTTCTCCCTGCCTCGCGTCGATCACGCGGGCTTGATACGGGTCGCGGGACGCCCACGCCGGCGTTGATGCCGGCCTGCGGCCGATGGCTCCAGAATCAATGACCGCCTGACCGATGGGGCTCCTCGCGAGGCGGGGACGGAAGAGGTGCCTGCACGCTGTTCGGCGGCGCGGACGGGGCGTGTTTCGCCTCCATGCCCGTTTTCGTCTCCGCCGGTATGGATGCGCGCCGGTTGGGCTTGGAACTGCCGCATGTCGCGCTCTTGGGGACCACGCTGCGCAGAACCGCCCTTGCCCTCAGTCCGCACCCTCCGCCGCACGACGGCGGCGGGCAGGCGCGCGGGGCGCCGCCGGCTCGAACTCCTTGAGAAAATTCGCGACGATGCGGGCGACCATGGCGGGCTTGTCATCCGTGACCGGCAGGCGGTGGATGTGTTTGCGCACCAGAATGTAG
>NCCY01000217.1 GCA_002279855.1 Rhizobiales bacterium 12-68-15 | reverse complement strand
ATGAAGACGAAGTGGCGGATGCCGTTATACATCACCGGCCGCTCGATGACCGTCACCAGGACCGGAAACACGGCGGCGGCGGCCAGCAGGATGAGCTGCGCGCGATAGGTCGGCGCGCCCTTTCCGAACAGCGCGCCCACCAGCGCCCCGGCCACGCCGGAGAGCGAAAGCGCGAGGAAGAGTTCCGGCATCTGCACGGCGAACAGGGTCGGCACATAGGTGCGCGGCATGTCCGGCACCAGCACGGGACGGCCTTCATACAGCTCGCGCCACGGCACTTCCCAGAAGTGGGAATAATAGCTAAGAGCCTTGATGGGATTGAGCGGATCCACCACCGCCCACGGCCAGATGATGCCGAGCACCAGATAGGCCAGCGGGAGGCCCAGCGCCATGAGGCCGAGGCACTGGCCGAGCCGCAGCGCCGTCTGCCGCAGGCCGAGGCTGCGCCATTCGAGCGTGACCAGCAGGGCAATGGCGAAACCGGAATAGGCGACCGCCCAGCACCCGCGTGCCGATGGTGAGGCCGAGCGCGATGCCGAACAGCAGCACCGTGCGCCAGGACGGCAGCGGATATTCATCGAGCGCCCGGACGAAGGCATAGATCAGCGTCGCGACGGCGACCGCGAAGGGCGCATCCTTCGCGTTCATGAACATGTGCCCGTAATAAAGTGGGCAGATCAGCAGCAGGCAGAGCGCCACGAGGCCGGCCACCGGGCCGCCGATGCGGCGGGCGGTGCGCCACACCACCAGCATGCCCACCAGCCCGACAAAGCCGCCCAGCAGGCGCCGCACGTCGAACAGGTCGATGGGGAGGATCTTGCCGATCAGGTCCGCGGCCAGATCGAACCCGCCGCCATAATAATAGAGGTTAACGAAGGTGAAGACCTTCTGGTTCGTCAGGCCCGATGCGTAATAGCGATAGAGAAGCTCGCCATACTGGGAGTGGGTGAAATCATCCCATCCGAGGCCGTAATCATTGTAGGTGAACGCCGCGACGGCACAGACGGCGAATGAAATCAGAAGTGCGCAGCGGTCAGCAAACGCGGCCGGCATCGTAGGACGTGGGATACGCATTTTTGTGAGACCCAACAGAGACACCGCGCACCAGCCCCTCAAACATGTTCCCCCGGCGGCGGCGGAGCAGCGCCAGGGGGTCACATATCCGTGAGCGGTCCACATCATGTCCAGCTGCGGGAGCTTTGCAAGGGCCCCTAAGGGTTTTTTCATCATTGCGTCGCAGCAACTGCAACCCAAATGACATGCAACTTGATTCGAATGCAGTCAGGCGCATGTTTTAAGCATTCGGCTCTTCTGCTCAAAAACTGGCCCGCCCAAGAAAAACGCCAGCCGTCACGGGGACGACTGGCGATCAAGCCTTGCACCGGCGGGCCGGTGATGCGGTCAGACAGCCTTGCTGTACAGCTCGGCGACGTAATCCCAGTTCACCAGATGGTCCACGAAGGCCTTCAGGTAGTCGGGGCGACGGTTGCGGTAGTCGATGTAGTAGGAATGCTCCCACACATCGACGCCAAGCAGCGGCGTGCCGCCATGCACCAGCGGGTTCTCGCCGTTGGGGGTCTTGGTCACGGAGAGCTTTCCGTCCTTGAGGGTCAGCCACGCCCAGCCCGAGCCGAACTGGCCGACGCCGGCGGCGACGAACTCTTCCTTGAACTTCTCGACGGACCCGATGTCCTCGGCGATCTTCTTTTCCAGCTCGCCCGGAATGGCGCCGCCGCCATTGGGCTTCATCCAGTTCCAGAAGTGCAGGTGGTTATAATGCTGGCCGGCATTGTTGAAGAGCCCGGCATTCTTGCCGTAGGAGCCCTTCACGATCTCTTCCAGGGATTTCCCTTCGAATTCGGTTCCCTTTAGGAGATTATTACCATTATTGACGTAAGCGAGATGATGCTTGTCGTGGTGATATTCGAGAGTCTCGCGCGACATATAGGGTCCGAGCGCGTCATAAGCGTAAGGAAGATCGGGAAGAGTGAAAGACATTGGGCGTCTCCGCGTTTGGGCCGCGAGGAGCCTGGCGCCTAAGCCGGTATCGGCATGTGGCGCCAAGCCTGCGACCTAGATAGGCTGCGTGCCGGCCCGTAACAACTGCGGGCGCGGGAATTTTCTGAGGCGTCCAGGACTTTGGTCGTCGTGCGTCTGCGCCACGGGTGCCTGAGCACCGTGGCGCGAATGACAGTCAGGACAGGGCATGAACCGGACCGGCGGGGCTGGTCCTGCGGGGAGTTGAACGATGTGGCGGTTCCTGGTTGGTCTCGGTTTGCTGCTCGCGCTGGCCGGCGCGATCTGCTTCGTGGGCGGTGGCACGCTCGCGGCGGTGGGCCTCGTTCTGCGTGAACTGAGCGACATTTCGGCCCGGCTCGACGCCGTGCTTGTGGGCGCCGCCAGCGCGCCCGCCTATGGCGCACAGACCCATTATTATGACGATGCGCCGGAAGAGACGTACGAGCCGGAAGAAGAGGAGGCCGAGCCCGCACCGCTGCCGGCGCCCGTCGCGCCGCCCGCTCCCGAGCCCGTGGCAGCGCCGCCTGCGGCCCGCACCTTCTCGCCCCCGCCCTTCCTGCGGCCGGCCTTCGACCGCAACCCGGCTCCGCCGCCCGCGCCTGCCGCCGCGCCGATCCTGCCCGAGTTCGATTTCGACGAACCGGAAGACGAGCCCGCGCCGGTGGCTCCGCCCGCGCGTCCCGCGCCCCAGCCCAGCGTACCTGCGCCCAGCGCCCCTCCGACCCTGCCCGAGCCGTCCAGCCGCCTGCCGGAAGCGCTCCAGCGCGGACGTGTGCTTGGCCGCCTGACGGAGAATGCGCCCTTCCCTCCCCGTGCGCGTCCTGAGCCGACCCCGGCCCCGGTGCCGGAGACGGACGGCCCTACCGAGCGGCTTCCCGAGCGCTCCATGTTCGGAACGCGCCCCTTCACCCCGCCGGGCCGCCGGCCCGATCTGCCCGCGGCACCGCCCCCCTCGGCCCCGCCGCCGGCAGCTCCGGCAAGCCCTGCTCCGTATGCGCCGCCGAGCTTCACGCCGCCCACCTTCACGCCTCCCGCGCCCCTTGCCGCGCCACCTGCCCCGGCACCCGCGCCTGCGGCGGAGGAACCTTCTGTGCTGAAGTCCGGCGTGGTGGGTGGAATGGCCTACACGCTCTACACCGACGGCTCGATCCAGGCCGAATTGCCGGATGGCGTCCTGCGCTTCTCCTCGCTCCAGGAACTGCGCGACCACGTCGCCCGCTCGGCCCAGAAGCCCAGCTGAGCGAGGGACGAGTTCAGACAGAGAAAACCCCGCGACCTCTCGGTCGCGGGGTTTTTTTGTTCGTCCAGACCGAACTTTTCCGGCGGCACGGCGCAAGACGCGCCGGGCACACTCAGGTTCAGGCCGAGGCTGAACCCGCCGCGTCCATCCCTGCCTCCACCCTCGCCACATCCAGCGCGAAGACATGCATGAGCGCGACTTCCTCCAGGCGGTCGAACCGCCCCGAGGCGCCGCCATGGCCGGCATCCATATTGGTGCGCAGCAAGAGGGGCCGATCGCCCGTATTGACCTCCCGCAGCCGCGCCATCCAGCGGGCCGGCTCCCAATAGGTCACGCGCGGATCGGTCAGGCCGGCGAGCGCGAGGATCGCCGGGTAGGGCTGCGCCGTCACATTGTCCACCGGCGAATAGGACTGAATGCGCCGGAACGCGGTCTCGCTTTCGATGGGATTGCCCCATTCGGGCCATTCCGGCGGGGTCAGCGGCAGCGTGTCGTCCAGCATGGTGGCGAGCACGTCCACGAATGGCACTTCGGCGATGATGCCCGCAAACAGGTCCGGTCGCAGGTTCGCGATCGCCCCCATCAACATGCCGCCCGCCGATCCGCCATGGGCGACGATCCGCGACGGATGCACCACCTTCTCCGCCGCCAGATGCTCGGCGGCGGCGATGAAATCGGTGAAGGTGTTGGTCTTCTTCGCGAGCTTGCCGTCCACATACCAGCGCCAGCCCTTCTCCGTGCCGCCGCGCACATGGGCGATGGCATAGACGAAGCCGCGGTCCACCAGCGACAGGCGCGAGGTGGAGAAACCGGCCGGCATGGACATGCCATAGGCGCCATAGCCGTAGAGCAGGCACGGCGCGGAGCCATCCAGTGGGGTCGAGACGCGGTGCAGGAGCGTAACCGGCACCCGCTCGCCGTCCGGCGCACGGGCGAAGACGCGGCGGGTGACGTAGTCAGCCGGATCATGGCCGCTCGGCACCTCCTGCCGCTTCAGCAGGGTGCGGCCGCGCGCATGCATGTCATAGGACCACACCTCGGACGGCGTGGTCATGGAAGCGTAGGTGAAGCGCAGTTCGTTGGTGTCGAACTGGTAGCCATCATCCATGCCGAGCGCATAGGCCTCCTCATCGAAGGCAATGGCGTGCTCCTCGGAGGAGAACACCGTGCGGATGACTATGCGCGGCAGGCCGTCCTCCCGCTCCAGCCGCACCAGAAACCCGCGATAGGCCACCTGGCTCAGGATCATGCGGCCCTGCCGGTGGGGTACCAGATCCCGCCAGTGGTCCCGGCCGGGGCTGGCGCTCGGGGCGGTGACGATCTTGAAGTCCTCGGCACCATCCGCATTGGTGAGGATGACGAGCGCGTCCTCCCCGCCGAGATCCGGGTGATGCTCCACCTCATAGCGGATGCCCGCCGCGCGCGGCGCGACCACCCGCAGGGGCGCCTCCACATCGGCGAGGTCGATCAGATGGACTTCGGAGGTCTCATGGTCGCCGCAGGCGATGAGGCCGAACATGTGGGACTGGGTTTCCCCCAGCGACACGAAGAAGCCCTTGTCGGCTTCCTCATAGATGAGAACGTCGGCCTCCTGCGGGGTTCCCAGCGTGTGGCGGAACACCTGTGAGGGCCGGTGTTCCGCATCGCGCCGGATGTAGAACAGGTGCCGGCCATCCCGCGACCAGAGCAGGTCGCCCGTCGCCCCCTCCATGACGTCCGCGAGATCCGCGCCGGTCCCGGTGTCGCGGATGCGGACGGAATAGAGTTCGGCGCCCTGCTCGTCGACGGCATAGGCGATGCAGGCATGGTCCGGAGCGTGACGGGCATGGCCGAACTGGAAGAAGGCCTTGTCTTTGGCCATCTCGTCGCCGTCCAGCAGCACCTCTTCCGCGCCGTCCGGAAGAGCCTTGCGGCAGAACAGGGGATGCTGGCCCCCTTCGCGGTGACGCAAATAATAACCGAACGGTCCGTCCGGCGAGGGAACGGAGGAATCGTCCTCCTTGATCCGCCCGCGCATCTCCTTCAGCAGGGTGTGCTTGAGGGTCTCGCGCGGCGCGAAATGGGCCTGTGCATAGGCATTTTCCGCGTCCAGATAGGCGCGGATGTCGGCATCCAGCACCGCCGGATCACGCATGACCTCGCGCCAGTTCTCCGCTTTCAGCCACCCGAAATCATCGGTCAGCGTGATGCCGTGGAGGGTGCGGCTCTCGGGGCGCCGGGGGGCGCGGGGCGCCTCAGATGTCACGTTTGGCCTCGTCGGGCGCGAGCGAAAGGGCGGTGCCGTTCATGCAGAAGCGCAGGCCCGTGGGGCGCGGGCCGTCGGGAAAGACATGGCCGAGATGACTGTCGCACCGCGCGCACCGCACCTCGATGCGCCGCATGCCATGGGCGGTGTCCTCGTGGCTGGTGATGGCGTCAGGCGAGACCGGCGAGAAGAAGCTCGGCCAGCCGGTACCGCTGTCGAACTTGGTCTCGGACCGGAACAGCGGGGCGTTGCAGGCGACGCAGGAATAAAGCCCCGCCCGCTTCTCGTCCCAATAGGGGCCGGTGAAGGCGCGCTCGGTGCCGGCCTGGCGGGCGACACGGAACTGCTCGGGCGTGAGGCAGGAGCGCCATTCACCCTCGCTCTTCACAATCTTTTCAGGAGAGGCGCCATCGGACATCCGGAAAATCCTCCAAGACAGCGAGCGCACATGCTCATTATGCAGAATTTGCTCGCGTGATCCTTGTTCCCTTCGCAATTAATCATCCACCCCCCACCTCGCAAGGCGCTTGCGTATGGGAAAGGCGGCATGTCCACGCTTCAAACCCGCACAGCGCCTCGCAGCACTTGCTTCGTGCCTTGTCATGATGGGGCTATGCTGTGCGCTACGGAAAGAGGAGGGAAGAAGAGACGTGCTTAACTCAAAAATGAACTTGCAATTCACATCTGTTCAACATAACTAGCAGATACGGTGTGGTCATCGAATCGTCCGCGCCGCGGACGGCAGACTGGAGTTACAGCGTTCGATTCCGATCGCGACGCTCTTTCAGTCAGGCCACCAGGATTTTTGGTTTCGAACCAGAAGAAAGTCCCATGAGCGAAGCATCGGATTCCATCTCTTATATCGAGCTGGCGGCGGATATTGTTTCTGCCTACGTGAGCAACAATTCGGTCTCGGTTGCAGATCTGCCGAGCCTGATCAGCGATGTGCACGCCGCCCTTCAGCGCGTTTCCAAGGGTGAGGTGGAGCCGACTCCCGAGCCTCTGAAGCCGGCGGTGCCGCTGAAGAAGTCCGTGACGCCCGACCACATCATCTGCCTGGAAGACGGCAAGAAGTTCAAGTCGCTGAAGCGCCACCTGCGCACGCAGTATAACATGAGCCCCGAGCAGTATCGCGAGAAGTGGGGCCTGCCGGCCGACTATCCGATGGTTGCCCCCAATTATGCCCAGGCCCGCTCCGAGCTGGCCAAGCAGATGGGCCTCGGCCAGCAGCGCCGCCGTCGGCGCTGATCGGTTTCCACCACCAGC
The DNA here is from genome assembly GCA_002279855.1 of Rhizobiales bacterium 12-68-15. Lineage (GTDB taxonomy): Bacteria > Pseudomonadota > Alphaproteobacteria > Rhizobiales > Xanthobacteraceae > Aquabacter. The sequence continues at coordinate 718 of NCCY01000217.1, read as the reverse complement.
TCACCTTGTTTTCAGGCTTTTCGGCTGCGCCGTCCGTTCGGGCGGCGCAGTCTTTTTGAGCAGGCGCAACAGCGCCGCATGGCGTGCCGGATCATAGCCGCCACCCCGCCCGTGCCGCGCCCGCCGCATGGCCCTGAGCGCGCTCAGCAAGCGCCCCCGCTCTGCCCCGCTCATCAGCGTCAGCCCCTCCATCCGGGCGCCGATATCGGCCTCCCGCCCGCCGCTGCAGAAGCCGCGCGTGCGCCGTGCTGCCGCCACGCCTTCCGCCCATCCCCCGCGCCGTTTTGTCCGCTCCATTTCGCCCTCCATCACAGGCGAATGATCCTAGGAGATGGCACCAGGGTGTCGGAGAAGAATGCCATTAAAATTCCTATCGCCTGATTTTCGGGCACATTCGCTCGGGCGATCTTCTTATTTTTTCCTTGCCTCAGAGGTACGTCAGAAAATAGGATCAAAATCCTCAAACCGGGGATTGCAAATGACAGGCATTTCTTCTTACGACACGCCCGGCGCCGCCGGTGGTTTCCACGCGGACGCGCCGGCCCTGGCGACGCTTTGCCTGCGGCTGGCGGCCGGATGGGGTGAGGTTCCGCTCGCAGCGGCGAAAGCCGCCGGCCGGCAGAAGGGGCAGGTGGCGCGGGTGCGTCATCTGGCGGCCTATCTCGCCCATGTGGGCGGCGGCCTTTCCCAGCGGCGCATCGCGCGCGATCTGTGCTGC
>NCCY01000216.1 GCA_002279855.1 Rhizobiales bacterium 12-68-15 | reverse complement strand
CCTCGCCTGCGTCAGCGAGAACCGCGCCCGCATGGCCGGGGCGCTGGGCATCGCGCCGGACAATCTGGTGGCCTGCTGGCAGGTGCATTCGCCCGATGCGGTCATTCTGGAGACGCCGTGGACCCGCGAGAACGCCCCCAAGGCCGATGCGGTGGTGACGCGCGTTGCGGGCCTCGGCGCCACCATCACGGTGGCCGATTGCGGGCCGGTCCTGTTCGCCGACCCGGAGGCGCGCGTGGTCGGCGCCGCCCATGCGGGCTGGAAGGGGGCGTTCGGCGGCGTGGTGGAGGGGACGGTTGCGGCCATGGAGCGCCTTGGCGCCCGCCGCGCGAACATCCATGCCGCCATCGGGCCCCTCATCCGCCAGCCCAGCTACGAGGTGGGCGAGGATTTCGTCGCCCGCTTCCGCGCGGTGGACCCCGCCTTTCTGCGCTTCTTTGCGGCGGGGGACCGGGCGGGCCATTTCATGTTCGACCTGCCGGGCTTCATCGCCCATCGCCTCGCTGAGGCGGGCATCGGGCATGTGGAGGATCTCGGCCTCGACACCTATTCCGATCCGGAGCGCTTCTTCAGCTATCGCCGCTCCACCCATCGGGGTGAGGCCGATTACGGGCGGCTTGTCGCTGCCATCACACTGGCCTGACGCGAAGGCAGGCTCCGGGCCGGTTCCGGGGCGCCCACACAATCATGACCGAATAGTTAAGAGCGCGCGCAGCCCGCGCCAGTCCAGCGCTTCGGAGTGGCGAACGGGGCGAAGAAGCGCGCCGGCGGGGCGCCAGAGCTTAACATCCCCTTAACGCGCTCTGGACCTGCCGGTTAATAAACGGTAACCCTCCTCTTGTCGGAACAGGAGATGGGGAGCCGCATGAGCGATGCGACGGTAAGCCGGAGGCCGCGCCTCTTCCTTATCGCGGGCCGTGTCGCCCTTCTGGGGCTGGGCCTTGCGCTTGCCGGATGCCAGACCGATGGCAGCGGCTATGCCAGCGGCGGGTCGTCCAAGACCCTCGCCTTTGAATCCATCGACGGGCCGCCCAAGCCCACCTTCGAAAAACTGGTGACGCAGCTCACCACCGAGGCGCAGACCCAGAAGGTCTCCATCGTCTCCCGCAGCGAGCCCGCCGCCTATCGCGTGCGCGGCTATCTCGCGGTCAACAGCAGCAAGGACAAGACCTCCGTCACCTATGTGTGGGACGTGTTCGACGCCAGCAAGCAGCGGGTCGCGCGCCTCACCGGCGAGGAAGTGGTCAAGCGCGCCAAGGGCGATGCCTGGCAGGCCTGCGACGAGGAGGTTCTGACCCGCATCGCCGGCATCTCCATGGCAGCACTGGCCGAGACGGTCGGCGCCCCGCCGCCCGCGCCGAGCCAGCCTGCGGCCGCGCCGGTCGCGGCAGCGGCCCCGGCCGCGCAGCCGGCCGAAGTGCCCGCCACGGCCCCGGTCGTGATCGAAGGCACCCCCGTTGCGCAGATGCCGCGCTCGGACGCTCTCGCCTACGCAGCGCAGTAACAGACTTTACAAAGCCTATCCGCCCCGCCAATCAATGCCGCAGAACGGCTGGCGGACCGGTCGGCGGGGTGGGACAAGCATGTCGAGCGAGAACGGATCCATGAAACTTGTGGCCGGCAATTCCAACCGGGCGCTGTCGGAAGCGATTGCCTCCTACCTGTCCACGCCGTTGACCAAGGCGGTGGTGCGCCGCTTCGCCGACATGGAGATCTTCGTCGAAATCCAGGAAAACGTGCGCGGACAGGATGCCTTCGTCATCCAGTCCACCTCGTTTCCCACCAACGATCATCTGATGGAATTGCTGATCATCATCGATGCGCTGCGCCGGGCCTCGGCCAAGCGCATCACGGCGGTGATCCCCTATTTCGGCTACGCCCGGCAGGATCGGAAGCCCGGCCCGCGCACGCCCATTTCCGCCAAGCTCGTCGCCAACCTGATCGCCCATGCCGGCGCCGACCGCGTGATGACGCTGGACCTGCATGCCGGCCAGATCCAGGGCTTCTTCGACATCCCCACCGACAACCTCTATGCCGCGCCGGTCATGGTGCGCGACATCAAGGAGCGGTTCGACACGTCCAATCTGGTCGTGGTCTCCCCCGACGTCGGCGGCGTGGTGCGCGCCCGCGCGCTCGCCAAGCGCATCGACGCCCAGCTCGCCATCGTGGACAAGCGCCGCGAGCGTCCGGGCGAGAGCGAGGTCATGAACGTGATCGGCAATGTGGAGGGGCATTCCTGCATCCTCGTGGACGACATTGTCGATTCCGGCGGAACGCTGGTGAATGCTGCCGAGGCGCTGCTGGCGCGCGGCGCCAAGGAAGTGCACGCCTATATCACCCACGGCGTGCTGTCCGGCGGCGCAGTCGCCCGCATCACCGCTTCCAAGCTCAAGGAACTGGTGATCACCGATTCCATTCTGCCCACCGAAGCGGTGCGGGTGGCGCGCAACATCCGCGTGCTGTCCATCGGCACGCTGATCGGAGAGGCCATCGCGCGCACGGCGCACGAAGAATCGGTGTCCTCGCTGTTCGACTGAGCCGCCGAAGGGGCGCCTTGCGCCCCTTCGGGATCATGTCAGCGTTTCACGGAAACGCTGATCTGTCTCTTTGCTTTGACGCGTTTCCTTCACGCGAACCGGTGCCCGCTTTGCCCGGAAACGCTCCGGCACCGGGCCGGCCTCTATTCCGGTGCGGCGGGGCCGCGTCCCTCGGGTTCCACCTCGCCGCGCTCCTGCATCCAGAGCAGGACCAGCCAGCACAGGCACGCCCAGCCGGCGCCCAGCGCCCAGCCGCCGAGCACGTCGGTGGGCCAGTGGACGCCGAGATAGATGCGGCTGATGCCGACGATCACCGTCACGCTCGCCGCCATCACCAGAAGAAACACCTTCACCCGCTGCTGCGGCTGGGACCGTGCCAGCAGCGCGCCCAGCGTGAGATAGACCACCGCCGACATGGTGGAATGGCCGGACGGGAAGCTCGCCGTATAGACCTCCATGCCATGGGGAACGAGGTCCGGGCGCGGGCGGCCGATGCCCCATTTGAGCGCGCTGGACAGCGCCGTGCCGCCCGCCACCGACACGAACACCATGAAGGCGGTCAGCTTCTTGCCGATGAGCAGCAGATAGACGAGCACCGCGACCGTCACGAGGGTCAGGAGCGTGGTGCCGCCGAGCGCGGTGAGGTCGCGGACCGATTCCTCCAGCCAGCCCGGCCCGATCGGGTCTGACGTGTTGCCCGGCTCGCGCAGCAGGAGCAGGATGCGTTCGTCGAGCGCGTGGGTGGAGCCCTCCACCACTTCATCGGCAATGCTCAGGAAGGCGTAGAAGGCGAGGGCCGCGCAGGCGATGACGGCCAGCGTCACCCGTTCCATCTCCCCGACCCGCGAGAAGACCGGGCCGATCAGGGGCAGGCGTTGCAGGCGGGAGCCGAGGGCGGTGAGGGATTGCTTCATGCCGGGAGTGAAGACGCCACCGGGGCATTCGTCAACGGGGCGAATGCATAGGATTGTGAATGCGTTGGGAGATGCCGCCCGCATCGGGCCGGCGCCCGTCACAGGAGACCAGCCTTGACCATTGAACTCGTCTATCTCGCCCTCTCTATCGTGCTGGTCTTCATCCAGCTGCTTCTGCCCATCGGCATCGCGACGCGCGAGCGGGGGCGGGACTGGAATGCCGGGCCGCGCGACCAGCCCATGCCGCCGCTGACCGGGATCGGCGGCCGGCTGGAGCGGGCGCACCGCAACATCATGGAGACGTTTCCGCTGTTCATGGGCGCCGTGCTCATCGCCCATCTCGCCGGGGTCCACACCTGGGTGACGGTGACCGGGGCGAGCCTCTATTTCTGGGGCCGCGTGGTCTATGTCCCGCTGTATGCGCTCGGCATTCCCTATGTCCGCTCTCTGGTGTGGGTGGTCTCCACAGCGGGCATTTTCCTCATTCTGGCGGCGGCCTGCCTCACGCGCTGAAGCCACCCGGCGGGGGCCGGGTGGCGGGGGTGACAGAGGAGGGCGTGAGAGCCGTCAGGCGACGGCGGGCTTCAGGCCGGGCACCAGCGGGGCGCGGCGCAGGGCAAAGGCGCCCTCGCCGGCAAGGCCCACCACCACCGACACCACGGTGAGGAAGGCGGGATATTCCCAGCCGCCGCCGGCCGCCGAGAACAGCCAGCCATTGCCCAGATGGGCGGACATGGCGCCGATCATCACCGGGATCATCAGCACGGACACCTGCCGGGCATGGATGCCGGCGAGGATCAGCAGGCCGCCCACCAGCTCGATGGCGATGACCGGCGCGGCGAGCTGGGAGGGCAGGCCGAGGGAGCCGAGATAGCCGCCGAAGCCGGCAATGCCGAACACGAACAGCTTGAGCAGCGCGTGGGACACCCACATGAGGCCGAGGGCGGCACGCAGGAGGAAGAGGCCATAGGGAGCGGTACGGGCGTCGATCATGTCAGTCTCCTGAACGGGAGGTTTATCGGGATGTGTGGTCTCACCGGATGGGGTGAGGTTGCTGTGGCTCCACATCTAGCTTTTCATCCTATGCAATGCGATAAGTGATAATGCCCAACTTTCGTTGCGTGGATGCAATCACATGATCGCCTGGGATGATTTCCGCCTGGTGCAGGCCGTGGCCGAAACCCGATCGCTGGTGGCCGCAGCCGACAGTCTCGCGGTGAACCACTCCACCGTGTTCCGCCGGCTCGGCGCGCTGGAGCGGCAGCTGGGAACCCGGCTGTTCGAGCGCTCGCGCAACGGCTATGCGCCCACCCCCACGGGCGAGGAGATGGTGCGCCTTGCCGAGCGCATGTCGGAAGAGATCGCGGCGGTGGAGCGGCGCATCACCGGGCAGGATTTGCGGCCGTCCGGCGAACTGCGCATCACCACCAACGACACGCTGCTGGTGCATCTGATGACGCCGGTCCTGGCGTCGTTCCGGCGCAGCTTTCCCGAAATCCAGCTCGACGTGGTGGTCTCCAACCAGTCGCTGAACCTCACCAAGCGCGATGCCGACGTGGCGCTGCGGGCGAGCGACCGGCCCGGCGACACGCTGGTGGGGCGGCGGCTCGCCACCATCGCATGGGGCATCTATGGGCGCAGCGATGCTGTCGGGACCAACGCGTTCGATCCCGCCCGCATGCGCCATCACGAATGGGTCGGGTTCAGCGATGCGCTGGCCGGCATCCGCCCCGCCAAGTGGCTGCGCGAGCAGGCGGG
>NCCY01000215.1 GCA_002279855.1 Rhizobiales bacterium 12-68-15 | reverse complement strand
GACCTCGAAGCCGGGCCGCGGCATCGTCACCGCCCTCAACAATGTGGTGAACCAGCGGGGCGAGATCGCGCTCGCCTATACCGCGACGCGCATGGTGAAAAGCTTCGAAGACTAAGCGGAAGAAATCCGCGCTAAAAAACCTGAAATCAAAGAATAAAGGGAGGATGAAATGACGTTTCTGAATACGTTCCGCATCGCCGCGACGGCCACCGCGCTGTCGCTTTCCGCCGGCGCGGCGCTGGCGCAGACCACCGTTCCGCTCGCCACCTGGGGCGGCGCGAATCATGTGGGCGTGCGCCAGTTCGTGCCGGCGCTGGAGGCCGCGCTCAAGAGCGGCAAGCCCAACACCATCACCCTTCAGCACTTTCCGGGCGGGCAGCTGGCCCAGGACAAGGACATGCCGGTCGGCATTCCCATGGGCCAGGTCAAGCTCGGCTGGATCACGGTCAATGGCTGGTCCGGCACCGTGCCCGACACCCGCATCATGGACGCGCCCACCGGCCTCACCATGGCCCAGCTCGACGCCGTGATCGACAAGCCGAACGGCCTTATGTCCGTGCTGCAAAAGAAGTATTCGGAGAAGAACGCGGTCCTGCTCGGGCTCGCGGACCTCGGCCCGCCGGCCGTCGTCTCCAAGGTCGCCATCAAGGTTCCCGCCGACTTCGCCGGCAAGAAGGTCCGGGTCTTCTCGGAAGGCCAGGCCGAGGCCGTGCGCGCCTTCGGCGGCTCGCCGGTCACCATCCCCTTCGCCGACGTCTATCCGGCCATGCAGTACGGCACGGTGGATGCGGCCATCATCGGCTTCCAGGGCGTGGACAGCCAGAAGATGTACGAAGTCGCGAAGTTCGTCCTGGTCCCCTCATCGTTCCTCGGAACGACCATGATGGGCTGGGCGGCCAACAAGCAGTGGCTGGACAAGCTGCCCGCCGGCGACAAGGCCGCGCTGGTCGCCGCCGTGGACGAGGCCAGCCACTCCAACCGCAAGGCCATCGTCGCGGAGATCGACGACCTCACCAAGGCCTATCGCGGCCGCGGCATGGAAGTGACCATCCTTCAGCCGGACATGCGGCCCTGTTCCAGCCGAAGGACTGAGTTCTCAATGGCTTCCACGGACCCGACCACGTCGCGCAGCGGCGTGGTCACCGCCCTGGAGCGGCTGGGCGATGTGGGGGGATGGCTGTCCACCCTCATCGCATGGCTGCTCGCCATGACCGTCACCTATGACGTGGTCCTGCGCACGCTCGGCCTGCCCACCCTGTGGGCGGCCGAGGTCAGCATCTACCTGATGATCGCCATGGCGTTCCTCGGCATCGGCTCCACCCAGAATGTGGACGGCCATTTCCGCGTCACCTTCGTGCGCGACCTGTGCCCCGCATCCGTCCGCAAGGCTCTGGATATCTTCGCACTTCTGGTGACGCTCGGGTTCGCGCTGGCCTTCACCTATGGCGCGTGGCTGCTGGTGTCGTTCTCCTGGATGCTGAATTTCACCACCTCCACCATCCTCCATGTGCCCATGTGGATCCTCCAGGGCCTGCTGCTGGTGGGCGGCATCCTGCTGGTGCTGGCGGCCATCCGGGACCTGCTGATGGTGTTCGCCCTCGGCGCCGCGTTCCGCGACCGCTCCGGTTCCGGGGAGGTCATCTGACATGACCATCGCCCTCGGCATCATCGCCCTGTTCCTCATCCTGCTTGCCACCAGCGTCCCGGTCTTCGTGGCCATGGCGGTGAGCGCGATCCTCGGCAACTACCTGCTGGGCGGCTCGGACCTTCTGCAGGACGCGGCGCTGACCTCCTATAACGCCCTGAACAGCTTCGTTCTTCTGGCGGTGCCGCTGTATATTCTGGCGGGCACGCTGCTCCAGCAGACCGGCCTGTCCGAGCGGCTGTTCGCGTTCGCCGCCTCGCTGGTGGCGGGCATGCGCGGCGGGCTCGGGGTGGCGACCGTCATCGCCTGCGCCATCTTTGCCGCCATTTCGGGATCAAGCGTCGCGACGGCGGCCACCATCGGCCTCGTGGCCATCCCCGCCTTGACGCGCAACGGCTATCCGCTGGCGCGGGCCGGCGGGCTGATTGCCGGCGGTGGCACGCTGGGCATCCTCATCCCGCCCTCCATCGCGCTGCTGCTCTATGGCGTGCTGACGGACCAGTCCATCGGCGCGCTGTTCGTGGCGGGCGTGGTGCCCGGCATCCTGCTGGCGGTGCTGATGGCGCTCTATACCGTCGTGGTGAACCCCAAGGACCCCAATGCGGAGCCGGTCAGCGCCGCCCGCATCGTCCGCGCCACGCTGGATGCGGGGCCGATCCTGCTGCTGCCGATCCTGATCTTTGCCGGCATCTATACCGGCATCGCCACCGCCACCGAAGTGGCGGCGCTGGCGGTGGTTTATACGGTCCTCGTCGGCCTGTTCACCCGCACGCTCGGCTGGCGGCAGCTCTATCGCGCGGGCCTCGGCGCCACCCATGCCTCGGTCATGATCTTCATGCTGGTGGCGTTCGGCTCGCTGATGACGAATTTCTTCACCGTCACCCGCGTCCCGCAGGCGATCACGGAAGTCATCGCCGGGTCCGGCCTCGGCTTTTTCGGCATCGTGACGATCATGGTGGTGTTCTACCTGGTCCTCGGCATGTTCCTTGAAGCCCTGTCGATGATGCTCATCACCATCCCGATCCTGTATCCGGTAGCGCAGGCGGCGGGCATCGATCCCCTGGCGTTCGGCATCTTCGTCGTGCTCGCCATCGAGGTGGCTCAGATCACGCCGCCGGTGGGCATCAATCTCTTCACCGTGTCCCAGATCGGCAAGATCCCGTTCGAGAGCATGGCCAGATCCATCATCCCCTACGTGATCCTGATGATCTTCACGATGTACCTGGTCGTCTACTGGCAGGACCTTGCGACCTGGCTTCCGCATACGATGGATTACAGCAAATGAGCACTGTTCTTCCCGTTGACGGCGAGGCCCTGTGGCCCGCCTGCGTCGAGGACACCTATGTGGCGGGGCTGCGCGCCTACGTGGCACGGGTGATCACGCCGGAGGGCGACCGGATCGACCGGGAGGATGTCTATCCGGTCGAGATCATGCGCGATCTGGCGCGGCAGAACTACAGCACCGTGGTGATGCCGAAGGAGTTCGGTGGTCAGGGCCTCGGCTACCGGCATGCGGCGGCCATCTGCGAGGAGATCGCGGTGGGAAGCGCGGCGGTGGGCGTCTCGCTCATCACCATCTTCCAGGCGCAGACCATGATCCGCCTGTTCGGCGAGGACAGTCTGAAGCAGCGCTATCTGCCGGCGTTCGCGCAGGGGCTCCTGTCCTCCTATGCCCTCACCGAGGCGAGCCACGGCAGCGACATCCGCAAGCTCGACACCAAGGCGCGGCGCGAGGGGACGGAATGGGTGGTGACGGGCGAGAAGCACTTCATCACCTCCGGTTCGGCGGCGGAGCTTTTCGTCATCCTCGCGCAGACCGACAAGGGGGTCTCGGTGTTCGCTGTGCCGCGCGACGCTGCGGGTGTGTCGATCTATGAGGGCCGCAATTCCGCGACCTTCGGCCTGCGCAACGGGCCGCACATGAATGTGGTGCTGGACGAGGTGCGCCTGCCGGCGGATCACATGATCGGCGAGGAAGGCAAGGGTGTGCGGCAGGCGGCGACCGTGCTCAACCATTCGCGCACGCTGGCCGGCGCCATCAGCCTCGGCATCGCCCGCGCGGCGTTCGAGGGGGCGCTCCAGTTCGCGCGGGACCGCATCGCCTTCGACCAGCGTGTGCTCGATTTCCAGGGCATCCAGTGGTACTTCGCCGACATGCTGACGGAGATCGACGCGGCGCGGCTGCTGATCTACCGGGCGGCGGAGGCCCTCGACAGCAAGCAGCAGGTGCCGCGCTGGGGCAGCGAGGCGAAGCTGAAGGCCTCCACCGTCGCCACCGCCGTCGCCACCCAGGCGGCCCAGATCTGCGGCGCCTACGGCATCATGGAAAACGCCCCCTTCGGCCGCTACCTGCGCGATGCCAAGGCCTATGAGATCGCCGGGGGATCGAACGAGATCCTCAAGAACACCATCGCCAAGTTCATCATTCCCGCGTCCGGTGCGGCGAGCCTGAAGAAGTCCGCCTGATGACGACGCTGACCGACAAGCTGATCCACCAGGCCAGCGTGCGCCCCGATGCTTCGGCGGTGGTGTTCGACGACCTGACCCTGACCTGGGCGGAACTCTGCGACCTGTCGCTGCGCATGTCCGCGCTGCTGCGGGCGCAGGGCATCGGCAAGGGCGATCATGTGGGCCTGCTGTGCGGCAACCGGCCGGCCTTCCTCGTCGGCTGGTTCGCCATCGCCAATCTCGGTGCGGTCACCGTCTCCCTCAATACCGGGCTGGTGGGGGAGGGGCTGCGCTATTCCATCCGTCAGAGCGAGGCCAAGGCGCTGGTGGTGGAGCAGTCCATCCTCGATGCGAAGCGGGCCGATCTTGCCCCGGAACTGGAAGGGCGCATCCTCGTCACCTTCACCGGCGAGGCGGACCTGTTCGCCGCCGTCCGCGCCCATGCGCCGGATGCGCCCTATGACGGGCTCGGCTCCGACCCCATGAGCATCATCTACACCTCGGGCACCACCGGGCTGCCCAAGGGGGTGCTGAACTGCCACGAGGCGTTCCTCGCCAGCGGGCGCTGGATGACGCGCTATCTCGATATCGTCGAGAGCGACCGCATCATGGTGTTCCTGCCGCTGTTCCACACCAATCCGCAGATGTATGCGGTGATGTCGGCGCTGGAAGTGGGCTGCACGCTGGTGATCCGGCCGAAATTCTCGGTCAGCAGCTTCTTCGAGGATGCGCGGCGGTTCAACTGCACGCTGTTCACCTATGTGGGCACCGTGCTCGCCATGCTGATGGCGCGCCGCACCGAGCCGGACTTCGATCACTCCCTCACGCGCTGCGTGGGCGGGGGCTGCCCGCAGGAGGTCTGGCGGGCCATGCAGGACCGCTTCGGCATCCGCCCGCACGAACTCTATGGCATGACGGAAGTGGGTGGCTGGGTGACCGGAAACAGCGCGGAGCATTACCGCTTCGGCTCCTGCGGCCGCACCCGGCCCGATGTGGAGGTGGCGGTGTTTGACGCAGAGGACGCGCCCGTTCCCCCCGGCACGCCGGGCGAGATCGTGGTGCGGCCCAAGGCGCCCTTCACCCTGCTGCTCGGCTATTGGGCAAACCCCAGGGCGACGTGGGAAACCTCGCGCAATTTCTGGTTCCACACCGGCGATGCCGGGATGATGGATGCGGACGGTTATCTCTATTTCCTCGGCCGGCTGAAGGAGATCATCCGGCGCGGCGGGGAGAACATCTCGCCGTTCGAGATCGAGACCGCCCTGCTGCATCACCCGGACATCGAGGACGCGGCGGTGGTGGCCGTGCCGGACCCGATCTTCGGCGAGGAGATCAAGGCCGCCGTGGTGGCGCGGCGGCCGTTCGCGGCCGATGAGGTGCGCGGATTCCTGAAGGCGCACGGAAACCCAGAAGATCCAGCGCAAGGCGCTGCAGGAAAACGCCGACGGCGTGGTGGATCTGGAGGCGCGCGCCCATGCCTGAGACCGTTCGCGGGATTCACTACCGTGTGGACGACATCCGCGCGCCCTGGGCGGGGGAAGCACTGCCGGTGCTGTTCAACCACGGCATCGGCACCACCCATGACATCTGGGCCGGCTGGGTGCCGGCCATCGCCGCGCGCCGGCCCATGCTGCGCTTCGACATGCGCGGCTTCGGCCGCTCGGTGATGCCGCCGGTCGACCATGTCTGGTCCATGGACGAACTGATCGCGGACCTGTGGAGCGTCGCGGATGCGGCGGGGGCGGGACGGGTCCATCTCATGGGCGAATCCATGGGCGGCACCATCGTTCTTGCGGCGGCCCTGGCGCGACCCGAGCGGGTGGCGTCCGTCTCCATCTCCAATGCCTCCTACAAGGGCAAGGGCATCGGGGAGCTGGCCTATTGGCGTGACCAGTTCGCCGCCGGCGGTCCTGCGGGCTGGAGCGGCCGCATGATGGGCAACCGCTTCAATCCCGGCCATGGCGACCCGGCCGCGCTGGACTGGTTCCAGCAGGAGCAGGCGCGGACGCAGCCGCATGTGGCGCTCGGGCTCGGCGGCGTTCTCGCGGCGAGCGACCTGACCGAGCCGCTGCGGGCGGCGCCGTTTCCGCTCTCCGTCGTGCTGCCGGATTCCAGCCCCTTCGTGCCGCCGCTCCACGGGGCGGAACTGCGAGAGATCGTGTCGGATTGCCGGCTGCGGGTGGTGCCGGGCGTGCGCCACGGCCTGCCGTTTTCCCACGCGGCGGAAGAGGCGGCGCAGCTTGCCGCATGGCTCGACGCGGTGGATGCGGCCTGAGGCGCCTCAGGCCGGCGCCTTCATCTGCTCCAGCAGCAGCGCGCGCATGTGGCGGATGGCGGCCTTGGGATTGAAGTTCGGCATGATGACCTGCCGGAACAGGCAGCCATCGAGGAAGGTGGAGATGAAGGTGGCCTGCGCCTCCGGATTCACCGCGCGGAACGTGCCGTCCGCGATGCCCTGCCGGATGGCGGCCTTCAGCACGGCCGATTCCTGCCGGTAGAACCGCTTGATGGCCGTGTCCACCTGCGCATTGCGGCTTTCCATGTTGGCATAGTCGAGGCTGATCTTTCCGAGCTTCTGCAGCAGCGGATACTGGAGGATGTGGATCTCGATCCAGGTGGAGACAATGGCCTCCGGCGTGTTGCTCTTGCGGCTGATGGCCTCGAAGCGGGAGAAGGCGGCGGTGATGGTGGATTCCACCACGGCGAGGAACAGCCCCTCCTTGTTGCCGAAATAATAATAGATCAGCGACGGGTTGATGCCGGAGGCGTCCGCGATGTCCTTGATGGTCACCGTGGAATAATTGTGCCGGGAGAACAGGTCGAGCGCGGTCTCGCGGAGCCTTGCCGCGATGTCGCGGCCGGCCGGGCTGTCCAGTGTGGGGGTGCCGCCCTCCGCCGAGGCCCGGGGCGGCCGGCCGCGACGGGCCGGCGGGCGGTCCTCTGCGGCCGGTGAGGGGGATCGGGTCATGGGGGCAGACTCAAGGATGCGGATGCGGGCCGCCGCACGGTAGTGCGCGGCGGCCCGCTTCGCCAGAGGCGCGTGGGCGAGGCTGCGGCTCAGAAGAACCGGAGATAGCGGTCGGTTTCCCACTGCGAGACATGGGCCATGTAGCCCATCCATTCCTCGCGCTTGTAGTCGAGCCAGGACGTGAACATGGCGTCTCCCATGACGGCGCGGGACAGCGGGTCCGCCTCGAACGCATCCAGCGCCTCGCCGAGCGTGCGGGGCAGCTGGCGGATGCCGCGTGCTTCCAGTTCCGCCGGCTCCACCAGATACATGTTGCCCCGGTTGGGCTCGCCGGGATCGAGACCCTCGCGGATGCCTTCCAGCCCGGCCGCGAGCACCATGGCGGCGCCGAGATAGGGGTTGCACATGCTGTCGGCGGCGCGCAGTTCCACCCGCCCGCCGGCCAGCGGAATGCGCAGCGCATTGGTGCGGTTGTTGTTGCCGTAGCAGGCGAAGATGGGCGCCCAGGTGAAGCCGGACATGCTGCCCTGCTTCACCAGCCGCTTGTAGCTGTTCACCGAGGGGGCAACCACCGCGCAGATGGCCGGCAGGTGCCGCACCACGCCCGCGACGAACTTGTAGCCGAGGTCCGAGAGCCCGCAGCCGCGCGGGTCATTGGGGGCCTTGAACAGGTTGGCGCCGGTCGTCACGTCGGAGAGCGACATGTTGAAGTGCGCGCCGCTGCCGGTGCGGTCGCCATAGGGCTTGGGCATGAAGCTGGCGAAGCAGCCATGCTGTTCCGCCATCTTGTTCGCCATCAGCCGCAGGAAGCAGTAGCGGTCGGACATGGTGACGGCATCGGCATAGGTGAAGTCCACCTCGAACTGTCCGAGCCCGTCCTCCTGGTCGAAGGAATAGACGTCCCAGCCCATGCCGTTCATGGCGTCCACCAGCTCGCCCAGCCAGCCCATATTGTCGAGCACCATGGAGCCGTCATAGCAGGGCTTGGAGAGGCGGCGCGGGCTCACCGGGTCGGTGTCCTGCCGCAGGACGTAGAATTCCGCCTCGATGCCGAGATTGAAGCCGTAGCCCATGCCGGCGGCAGCCTGCATCTGGCGCTTCAGGATGGTGCGGCTTCCGGCCTCGAACGGCTTGCCCGCATACCAGAGGTCACTGGCGAACAGCGCCACCTCGCGGTTCCAGGGCAGCACCACGCAGGAGGCGGGGTCGGGATGGGCGGCCACCTCCTCGTCGTTCACGCTCTGCGGCACGCCGTCGAGCGCGGCGCCGGTGAACAGCTCGGAGCCTTCCATCATGTGGTCGAAATGGGCCAGCGGCACCATCTTGTTCTTGATGGCGCCGTGCATGTCCACATAGGAGGCCATCAGATACTTCACGCCCTGTTCGCGCAGCTTGTCCTTCAGCGCGGCGGTCTCGGGGCCGGACATTTCGGTCATGGTCTTGGCTCTTCTTATGAGGTCAGAGGGGGCGGGACGGGGCGGGGGCACCGGCGGGTGCCGCCCAGTCTTCGAGCGGGGTGCCTTCCTTCAGGGCGGCGAGAAGCTGGCCGGAGAGCGCGTCCACGCACGTCTCCAGCACGCGGCGGCCGAAGGCGGGGTCCGCCTTGCTGGGCAGGCCCACCACGCCGGAGCGGCTCTCCTTGTCCACGGTGTAGGAGAAGAAGCAGCAGGCGGAACGGTCGGGCTCGTCGGGCGCCTGCGCCATGTCCACCAGATCGGGGTGCAAATGGAGCATCAGCGAGGTTTCGGCATCGTTGGCGTGCCAGTTGCGCCCGCCGTCATATTCGTAGAGCCGCGTCACCTCGGGCGAGGCCTCCCACACATTGCGCAGTGCGATGCGCATGTCCGGCAGGTCCACGCGGATGGTCTCCAGCGCGCAGCGCAGCGGCGCCCAGTTGGTGACATGGCCGTTGAGCAGCAGCATCCGGCGGAAGCCGGAGCCCTGCACCCAGTCGGCGATCTCGAACACCATCCGGGCGAGCGTTTCCGGGCGCAGGGAGAGGGTGCCCGGCCATGTGCGGGAATGGCCGAGCGAGCAGCCATAGGCGATGGCGGGCAGCACCGGGATGCCGGTGCGGGCGGAGACGCCATCCGCCACGGCCTGCGCGGAGATGGTGTCCACGCCGGTGGGCAGATGCGGCCCGTGCTGTTCCGTGGCGCCCACGGGCAGGATGACGAGATCCATGCCCGCGGCGCGCAGGTCCGCGATCTGGCGCCAGGACAGGGCGTCCCAGCGCACGGGGGAGGAGCCGGCCACGGGGCCGGCTTCAGGAGGGGCCATGGCTGAGGCTCAGAGCTTGCCGTCGGCGGCCATGGACATGAAGCTGTCGTCGAACCGCAGCTTCACGTTCTTCGCGCTGCCCAGCACCACGCCGCCGGGAAGCGAGATGCCCACATCGTCCACGCTCTTGGCGCCCTGGCCGAACAGGCCGTGGTCGAAGGAGAACTGGCGCACCCGCTCCATGGCCTTCACGAGGGCCGGATCGCGGGCAAAGGCGACACCGTCCTTCGGCTCCCAATACATCTTCGTGGTCTTGAGCTGGGCGTCGAAGCTCTCCGGGGTGGTGCCGGACATCTTGGCCATGTCGGCGCGCGCCTTGACGCCGGCCGGGCTGTCGGCCCGCATCACCGCCATGGTCTCGTACCACGCGCCCACCAGCGCCTTGCCGAACTTGGGATTGTCCTTGAGCGTCTTCGTGTTCACCAGCGTCATGTCGGTGATTTCCATGGGGATCTGGCTGGAATCGAACACCTTCGTCGTGCCGGGCATGGCGAGGATTTCGGACACCAGCGGGTTCCAGGTCACCACGGCGGTCACGTCCGGCGTCGCGGCGGCGGCGATCATGTCCGCATCCGAGGTGTTGACGATGGTGATGTCCTTCTCGGACATCTTGATATCCTCAAGCCCGCGCGCCAGCAGATAGTGCGAGACGGACAGCTCGACGAGATTGACCTTCTGGCCCTTGATGTCGGCCAGCGTCTTGCCCGTCTTCAGGATGACGGCGTCATTGCCGTTGGAATAGTCGCCGAGGATCAGGGCTGTGGAATCCACGCCGCCGGCGGCGGGAATGGTGAGGGCGTCACCATTGGTCAGCGTCACGCCGTCGAACTTGCCGGCGGTGAACTGGTTGATGGATTCCACATAATCGTTGATCTGCACCACATCGATCTTGATGCCGTATTTGTCCGCCCACTTCTTCAGGATGCCGGACTGCTTGGCATATTCCCAAGGCACCCAGCCCACATAGATCGACCAGGCGATCTTGAAGTCCTTGCGTTCGGCGGCGAGCGAGGGCTGTGCCGCGCCCGCGAGGCAGACGGCCGCGAGCGCGGCGCCAACGATACGTCTGAAGCGAATGCCCATGGTGCTCTCCTTCGGAAGGCGGCGGGAGAGGTTCCGTTACGGAGCCCCGCGCCGCATGGCTTTAAATTGAATGCGCATTCAAATTTCGATGCCAAACCTCCAGCAAGAGCCGTGCCAGCCGCCGGCGTGCCGCAAATCCGGCGCGGCGGAGGCGCCGGGGCGGGGCGGGTGCAAGTTCAGGCGGCAGGCGCGGGCGGATCTGCTTATTGATTGTTCATTTAATTATTGCGCGACCGGTCCGGTTGCGGGTGCGCGGCCGGGCCGCCGTCGCCCTCGCGGCTGTCCCGCAGTTGCAGCCGCCGCGCTCTTGCTTCAAGACGCGC
>NCCY01000214.1 GCA_002279855.1 Rhizobiales bacterium 12-68-15 | reverse complement strand
CACCGGAGCAGGTTTTCGAGGAGCACGCGGTGCAGCCACGGCAGGCGGGCGAGCCGTGGCCCGGCCACGGCCGGCAGGTCCACGATGCGATAGGGCAGGCCTGCGAGTTCGACGTCGGAAAAGCGGTTCATGGTCCCAACCCCGGAAACCGGCGGGGCGGCCTGTGCGCATCCGGCCCGCATGCCTTCTCCTGACGGTGTCAGGCCGAAGATCCTGATGGAGGAAAAGTCCGCCGCCCGGTCGGTCATCGGTCCGGGCGGTGTCTGTGCAGTTATTCCCGAAGCCGGTGTCCGGCCCGGCCGTGCGGACGGCTTGAACCGGTCAGCGTCCGGCCAGCGCGGTGAGCGCCGCGAGATCTTCGGCCGCCACCGCGATCCCGTCTCGCCTCTGCCGGTGAAGCAGGGCGAATTCCATGTCGCCGGGAAGCCGGACCGGCTTTTCCGGGTCGGCTGCGGGCGTGGACCGGATGATGTCCTTGAAGTCCCCCACGCGGCGCGCGAGATCCTTGGGGTCCGCAAGGCGCGTGGTGTCGATCAGGATGAAGAAGTGGCCGAGGTCCTGATGCGCTTCGGGCTGCTTGTCCCAGGTCGTCGCATTGGTGCCGATGATGGAGGCGAACCCCGCCTCCGCAGCGATCAGCGCGTACGGCATGATGGGGCCGAAATGATTGGACGCGCGGGCGAAGGCTGCGCCGATGCCGACCTCTCTCGCCGAGTCCAGCGCGGCTTCAAGCGCGCGCATGCCCACCAGCGAGCCCATTCCGTTGGCCCCGTCCACAAGGCTGAGGCCCGGCGCAACGCGGCTGGTGGCCACCTCCGCCTGCGCGTCAATGCCGCCGACGCGCACCCGGTCCAGATACTGCGCGACGCGGCTGACGCCGTGGGTGCGTAGGCCGAACAGGTCGGCCAGCACAAGAACGCGGGCCACGCGCTGCGCGTCCTCCGCGCGCATGCCGCCGCTCACGAGGGCCTGTGTGGCCAGCAGGCTGAGGTCTTCCTCGCCGATCACCGCGTCCGTCATTCCATCCCCTTGGTGAGGTTGATTGTGGTGGTGACCGAAAGGTCTTCGCCGAACCATGCGGCGATGGCGGCCTTGCGTTCACCCACATAGTCCGGGCGTCCTTCGGCATCGAGCCGCAGGGAGAGGTCGTGGCCCGGCACCACGATCATGTCGGGCGCCTCGCGCCAGAGCCGCCAGACGGTTTCCAGCGAGGCAAGGCTCGCCTCGGCATCCATCGTCATGTCGGTGCGCAGGGACAGCAGTTCCGCCCGGTTCTTCGCCGCATCCCCGGTGAACAGGACGGGGGGCTGCGAGGCCATGCGGAACAGTAGGCATCCGGGAGTGTGGCCCGGCGCCGCGATGGCCGTGAGGCCCGGCAGGAACGTCTCGCCGGCCTCCACAAGGCGCACCCGCGCGGAGTGCGCCAGATCCTGGACATACAGTTCGGGAAGCGGGTTGAAGCCGGGCGGCTCATGGCGCGCCCAGTCCATTTCCACCCGCCCGATCCAGACGGTTGCCGCCGGAAACAGCGTGTAGTTCACGCTGTGGTCGTAATGGGCGTGGGTCAGCACCACGTCGGTGACATCGGCGGGGGCCACGCCATGGGCGGAAAGCTGCTTTTCCAGCTCCTTGCGCACGCCGAAGGCGCCGACATCCACCAGAATGACCCGGCCTTCCCCCCGCAGCAGCGCGATGGTGCTCCATCCCAGCCCGCCATGGCAGACGCTCCTGCCGGGATATCCCTGCACCAGCACATCCAGACGATACATTGCCCGCTCCCCTCAGTTTTCGGGGCGGACGTCGGCATCCCGGATGATCCGCTCCAGCTTCGCGGTCTCGCTCTCCACAAAGGTGCGGAACGCGGCCGCCGCCATGGGAGAGGGTTCCGCGCCCTGTTCCTCAAGCTTGCGGATCAGGGTGGGGTCGCGCAACGCCGCGGTCGCCGCGGCGTGGATGCGCTCCAGGACAGGCGCGGGCGTGCCGGCCGGGGCGAACAGCCCGAACCAGTTCACCAGTTCATAGGCCGAGAGTTCGGGCGTTTCCGAAAGGGCGGGCACGTTCGGCAGGCTGGGGAGGCGCTGCCGGGAGGTCACCCCGATGGGAAAGAGCTTGCCGTCCTTCACCATCGGCAGCAGCGCCGGTGCGCCGCCATAGGTCATGGAGATGCGCCCGCTGACCACATCGGTCAGGATCGCGCCGGTGCCGCGATAGGGGACATGCACGGTGTCCACCTTCGCCAGCCTGTTGAACAGCTCGCCATTGAGATGCTGGAGATTGCCGATCCCCGAGGTTCCGTAGGTCAGCATGCCCGGCGACTTCTTCGCCAGCGCGATGAGTTCCGCCGCCGTGCGGGCAGGCACGCTTTCCGACACCACCAGAAGGTTCGGAATCCGAACAATGAGCGTGACCGGAACGAGGTCCACGGCCGGATTGTAAGGAAGCTTTGCGCCGTAAAGGCTGGGAGCGGCGGCGATTTCTCCGGCTGATGCCAGAAGAAGCGTATAGCCGTCCGGGGTGGCGGTGGCTGCTGCGCGCGCGCCCAGCTGTCCGCCGGCGCCGCCGCGGTTTTCCACCACGATGGGGGTCGCCGCGTTCGGGTTCAGGGCCGCGCCCATGGGGCCAGCCAGCAGCCGCGCCACGATGTCCACGCCGCCGCCGGGCGCGAACGGAACGATGAGCCGGATCGGGCGGTCCGGATAGCCCGTTTGCGCCTTCGCCGCAGAAACGGTGCCGCCCGCCATCCCGAGCGCGCTCAGGAGCACGGCCGCGAGGGTGCCGCGCCGTGTCCACCCGCTCCCGTTGCCGGTCCGGACGCTGCCATTGTGACCTTGCCCGATGCTCATCGACGATCCTCCCCGATTATCCATTTCAGTCAGAATGCATTTTAAGCGATAAAAATGCAATATTCTATTTTCGTTGACGCCGGGCGTAGCGGCGTATGATCCCTGTCGCCGGTCGCAGGGGACCGGCCATAAGCGGCGTGGGAGATCGATGAAGGGCAGTGTGGTGAGCGAGGCCGCCGGTGCGATCCTCGGGCAGATCGTTGAAGGTGCGCTCAAGCCGGGAGACCGGCTGCGAGCCCAGAAGCTTGCCGATCAGCTCGGAATCTCCCGGTTCCCGGTCGGGCAGGCGATGCGCATGCTGGCGGAGCAGGGGGTGCTTCTCTCCGATCCCGGACGTGGCTTCACGGTGGCAAACGATGCCCCGCGCCTCGCGCGGGATGTGGAGAATGGCCGGCCGCCGGACGATGTGCTCGCCGTCTACTTCCAGATCGCGGAGGACCGGCTGAGCGGCGACCTGCCGGATCACGTCTCCGAGCTATCCATGCGCGATCGCTACCAGCTTTCGCGCGGGCAGCTGACGCAATTGCTCAACCGGATCGCGGCGGAGGGGTGGGCCGAGCGGCGCTCTGGATATGGCTGGACCTTCTCAACCGTCCTCACCACGCCTGCGGCTCTGGAGCAGAGCTATCGCATGCGCATCGCGATCGAGCCGGCCAGCCTGATGGAGCCCGGCTATTTCCTGCCCCCCGACATCCTGCGCCAATGCCGGGACACCGAGGAGCGGATGCTCGACGGCGAGATCCTGACCTCCAATGCGGACCGCCTCTATGAGCGCAGCGTGCGGTTTCATGAGGCCATTGTGGGTGCCTCGCAGAATTCCTTCTTTCTGGACGCCCTCAAGCGCGTCAACCGCATCCGGCGCCTGCTGATCTATCGCTCGCTGGCCGACCGCAGCCGCTACTGGCAGCAGGCGGCAGAACACCTTCAGATCCTGAAGGCCATCGAGGCCGGCGATCTTCCGCTCGCAGCGGAGCGGCTGAAGGCGCACCTCGACGGCGTGATGAAGAACATCCCCAACATGCGGCCCTTACTGGAAGGCGCCCAACGGCGCCGCAGCTGACGCCGCGGCCGTGCCCGCTTGGGTGCGGCTACCGGGTGTCGAGCGTTGTGATAATGACCACCGGAACCTCGCCGCGCCTGAATGTGCTACCTTCATCCTGCCGTCATCGAACGCGCCACGAGGCGCCGTTGGGGCGCCTCGTGGTTCGGGTCCTGCTTGTCTTCCGATATCGCCGGTCAGGTGAGCCAGCTCGGCGGCGCTCCGCCGCCCGCCGCCACGGAGACGGCCGATCCGCGCGGGCCGATGCCGGGTCCCTCGCGCTGGAAGTTCGGGCAATAGGCGAACGACATGTTGCGGGCACGATCGCACCAGGTGAAGGCACCGCCGGTGCCGGTATGGCCGAACGCTGCCATGTTCTCGCCCATGGGCGCGGTTTCCGGCTCGTTGTGCATGAAGCCGTAGCCCATGCGCAGGCGGCGCTTGGTCATGATGCAGTCGCCCTCCCACACAAGCTGCGCGGCGCGCTCCACCGCTTCGGGTGACAGGATTCGCACGCCATCCACGATGCCGTTTCCGGCGAGCGCGGCATAGATGCGCGCGACCGCCCGCGCATTGCCGTGGCCGCCGAAGGAGGGCACCTCCAGTTCGCGAATTTCCCGGCAGTTCTGGAAGTAGCCGGACGGGGGGGCCGACTGGAAGGCGCGGCCGAGCGGGGTCGAGGTGTCCTGCGCAATGGCGAAGAAGCCGTTTTTCGGGTTCTTGTGCATGTAGCTGACGCGGGCGATCTCCTCCGGCCGAAGGCCGATATTGTAGTCGGCACCGAGCGGTCCGGACACCTCCTCGCGGAGGAAGGTGCCGAGCGTCTTGCCGGTGACGCGCCGAACCAGCTCGCCCAGCAGGAACCCGATATTGATGGAATTATAGGCCCCGCTGGTGCCGGGCTCCCATGCCGGCTCCTGCGCTTCGATGGCGCGGATAAAGGTGTCCCACGCGAACCAGGAGCCCGGGGGCGCGGCATCGGCGAAGATCACACCGTCGGTGTGGGACAGGACATGGCGCACCAGCACCTTCTCCTTCCCCGCCTGGGCGAATTCCGGCCAGTAGGTGGCGAGCGGCGCGTCGAAGTCCACCAGCCCCCGGTCGATCAGCATGTGCGTGCAGATGGCGCTCATGCTTTTCGCCACCGAGTTCATAATGACGATGGTATCGCGTTCCCAGGGAACGGTGCGCTCCAGATCCTTGTGGCCGCCCCAGAGGTCCACGACCTTCTCGCCGTCCTTGTAGACGCAGACGGCGGCGCCGAGTTCGCCCCGCCGCCGGAAATTGTCCTCGAAGGCGCTGCGCACCTTGGCGAAATCGGGATGGCAGGTGCCCGAGATTTCAAGCGTTTCGGTTGTCATTGTGGGATTTCCTCCGCCCGGCGCTCAGTTCGCTTCCGGCTTGATGTTGGCTTCGCGCACCACCGTGCTCCACTTCTTCGCTTCCTCCGCCACGAAGGCGTTGGCGGCTTGTGGCGACAACTGGTCCGTGGGGAAGGATTCGACACCGCGCTCCACATAGGCGGCCTGCACCTTCGGGTCGGCGAGGGTTTCGCGCAGGGCCGCATTGATCTTGTCGATAATGGGCTTCGGCGTTCCGGCGGGGGCGAACAGCGCCTGCCAGAAGGGAATGTTCAGGTTGGGATAGCCCTCTTCCCCAACGGTCGGGATGTCGGGCAGTGCCGCGTAGCGGCGCGGGGCGCCGAATGCGAAACCCTTGATCTTCTTCGCCTGGATGAGTTCCGCCGAGGTGGTGGGCGCGGCCCAGACGAGATCGGCATGGCCGCCCACGATGTCGCTCATCGCCTGCCCGCCACCCTTGTAGCCGATGAAGGTCACCTCCGCGCCGATGTCGCGGGCGAACAGGATGGCCTGGAGATGCGCCAGCGTGCCGATGCCGGGATGGGCGAAGATCGCCGGCTTGCCGGAATCCTTCATCCATTTCACCAGTTCGGGGAAGGTCTTCGGCGG
>NCCY01000006.1 GCA_002279855.1 Rhizobiales bacterium 12-68-15 | reverse complement strand
GACGCCAAGGCCGCCGCCAGCACCGCAAAGCCTGCCGCGCCCAAGCCCAAGGCGGTCGTGCTGCAATATGCCGATCAGGCGCAGGCCATGTATGCCAACGCCTATCTCGCCGCCGTCGAGATGCAGAAGGCGATCACCGCGTTCATCGTCAGCCCCAGCGCGGAAACCCATCAGGCCGCCAAGGATGCCTGGAAGAAGGCGCGCGACCCCTACCAGATCACGGAAGCCTTCCGCTTCGGCAACCCGGTGGTGGACGAGTGGGAAGGCAATGTGAACGCATGGCCGCTGGATGAGGGCCTCATCGACTATCTCGACAAGTCGCGCGGCACCTCCTCCGACGAGAACCCGCTGTATGCGGCCAACATCATCGCCAGCAAAACCATCCGCGTCGGCAAGAAGACGGTGGATGTCTCCAAGCTGACGCCGCAGCTGCTGCACCAGCTGAATTCTGCGGCCGGCGTGGAATCCAACGTCGCCAGCGGCTGGCATGCCATCGAATTCCTGCTGTGGGGCAAGGACCTGCACGGAACCGAGCGCGGCGCCGGCGAGCGGCCGTGGACCGATTATGATCCCAAGGCCTGCACCGGCGGCAATTGCGAGCGCCGGGCCGAATATCTGAAGGTCGCGACCGCCACGCTGGTTGCCGACCTCAAGGAGATGGCCGACGACTGGGCGCCCAAGGGCAAGGCCCGCACGGCGCTGCTGAAGAAGAAGGACAAGGCCGCGCTGGCGGTGATCTTCACCGGCATCGGCTCGCTGTCCTATGGCGAACTGGCGGGCGAGCGCATGAAGCTCGGCCTGCTGCTGCACGATCCCGAGGAGGAGCACGACTGCTTCTCCGACAACACCCACAACTCGCATTACTATGACGAAGTGGGCATCCAGGACGTCTATTACGGCCGCTTCACCAAGATCGACGGCACCACCATGAGCGGCCCGTCCGTGGCCGACCTCGTGCGCGCGGCCGATCCGAAGGTGGCGGACGAGATCGATGCGAAGATGGCGGCGGCGCTTGCCGCGCTCAAGGCCATCAAGGACACCGCCGACAGCGGCGAGATGTTCTACGACATGATGCTCGCCGAGGGGAATGCCAAGGGCAACGCCCTGGTGCAGGCCGGTGTCGATGCCCTGGTGGCGCAGGCCCATGCCATCGAGCGCGGCGTCGCCGTGCTGAAGCTCCAGATCAAGGTGGAAGGCTCCGACAGCCTCGACAACCCGTCTGCCGCCATGAAGAAGTGAGCCGCTCCGGCGGCTCGGCCGGATGCCGCCTCAGGTTTGCGCATCCGGCATCCACCAAACGACCCTGCCCGGCTTCGTCCGGGCGGGGACTGTGAAGAAAGCGCGGCCGACCGCCTTTCCCCGGAGTGCCGGATGATTTCTCGACGCGGACTGATGCTGGGGAGCGCTGCGGCGGGGGTCCTGTGCGCGATGCCGTCCGCCATCGGGCAGGTACCGGCCTCCATCGATACCTTGCCCCCCACGGCGCCACTGAAGCGGATCGCGCTTTCGGCGCGCGAGATGGATGTGCGGCTGCTGGGACCGGACAAGCCGGCCACCCGCCACTTCTGCGCCTATGACGGCGAGCCCTTCAAGATTTTCCGGTTCGAGCGCGGCACCCGCCTCGCCGTGGACTTCCGCAACGAGCTGCCGGACCCCACCACCGTCCACTGGCACGGCATCCGCGTGCCCTATCTCTCGGACGGCGTTGCCCCCCTCACGCAGGAGGTGATCCCGCCCGGCGGCACCTTCAGCTACAACGTGCCCCTGCCGGACAGCGGCTTCTATTTCTTCCACCCCCATTGCGACGAGACCGGACAGGTCGGGCGCGGGCTGTTCGCCCTGCTGGTGGTGGACGACCCGGAGGAGCGCAAGGTGCGCTTCGATGCGGAATGCTTCATCGTCGTGAAGGACTGGCGCCTCGGCGAGGACGGCCAGTGGATCGACATGAGCACCGACGAGGGCGCCGCCACGGCGGGCACCTTCGGCACCGTGCGCGCCACCAATGGCAGCGTCATCCCGCCCCGCGTGGAAGTGCCGGCCTATGGCGACGTGCGCGTGCGCACCATCGTCGCCGACGCCACCCGCGTCATCGATCTCGGCACCGACCATGAGGAGGCCGCCCTCATCGCCGTGGACGGGCAGGCGGTGCTGCCGCCCGCCGTTCTGGACCACCTGCCCGATGGCATCTGGCGCATGGGGCCGGCCATGCGCGCGGACCTTCAGGTGCGCATGCCGGGGCCGGGACAGGAGGTGAAGGTCTTCGACTATCGCTCCGGCGAGCCTTATCTGCTGACCACGCTGGTGGCGGTGGACAAGGGCCTGAAGAAGACCGCCTTCCGGCCGAAGGCACTGCCGCAGTCCACCGCGCCCATGCCGAACCTCGCGAAGCCGCAGAAGCTGGACTTCCTGCTCCAGGTCTCGGCCGGGCCGACCATCATTTCCCCCGCCTTGCCGGCAGATGATCCGCTGTCCAAGGCGCTGGTGGATTCGCTGTGCGTCGGTGCCAGGACCCACTGGGCGATCAGCCGGGATTCCTGGTCCACCGGCGAGGCTTTGCGCCTGCCGCCGCCGCTGAATCAGTTGAAGGACGGCACCACCTACCTGATCAGCTGCACCAACGTGACCAAGCATGTGCACCCCATGCACCTGCACGGCCATGTGTTCCGCGTCCTGTCCTCGTCCAAGAAGAAGGGCATGCCGCAATATCTCGCCGACACGGTGATCGTGGAGCCCAACGAGACGGTGGATTTCGCCTTCAAGGCCACCAGCGGCAACTGGGTGTTCCACTGCCACATCCTGGAACACATGGACACCGGCCTGATGGGCTGGTTCCGGGTGACATGAGGCGGACGGCGCAGGCACTGCTCGCGGGCCTGCTGGGCGCAGGGCTGATCGCTGCGGGCGCCGGCGCCGGGCCGGCGGACGCGCAGGCGCCGCGCGCCCTGGACAGGCTGGACCTCAAGATCGGCAAGGCGCTGTTTGATCGCGCCTGGGTCGTGCCGCCCGCCTCCACAAAGGCGGATGACGGCCTCGGGCCGCTGTTCGATGCCCGCGCCTGTGTCTCCTGCCACCCCCGCGACGGACGCAGCCCGGTTTCGGCCGGCGCGGGCGGCGTGCTGGAAGGGCGCGGGCCGGTTCTGGTGCTCGGGCAGCCGGACGGCGCGGGCGATCCGGTCTATGGCCGCCGCCTCCAGATCGATGCGGTGCCCGGCCTGACGCCGGAGGGCATTCTGGCGGTGGCAGATACCCCCACGGGCGACGACCGCATCGCGCGCCGGCCGGCGCCGGTGGAACTCGCCTATGGGCCTCTCGCTCCCGCGACCGGCATGTCGCTGCGCACCGCGCCGGATCTGCGCGGACGCGGTCTGATCGAGCAGGTGAGCGAGGAGACGGTGGCCGCCGTGGCGGCGGCCCAGCCGGAGGCGCTGCGCGGGCGCATCCGCCACGTTCCCCTGCCCGGCGGCGGCACCGCCATGGGCCGCTATGGCTGGAAAGCCGCTCAGCCCAGCCTGGAAGGCCAGATTTCCGAAGCCTTCTTCCTCGACATGGGCCTCTCCACCACGCTCCATCCCGAGCCGTGGGGCGATTGCACGGTGGCGCAGTCCGCCTGCCGCTCCGCGCCCCAGGGCCGGGAGGTGGAGGGCGAAGTGGAGATTGCGGACGTGCTGCTCTCCCGCGTGGTCGCCTATGTGGCCTCCCTGCCCGTGCCGGCGGCGGCCGAAAACCCGGCGGGCGCGCGCCTGTTCGCCGCCACCGGCTGCGCGCAGTGTCACCAGCCCGCCTTGCCGATGCGGGACGGCGGGCAGGCGCGGCTGTTCACCGATCTCCTGCTGCACGATCTCGGCCCGGATCTCGCCGACACGCTGGAGGCGCCGGACGCGCGCCCCGCCGAATGGCGCACCGCGCCGCTGGCGGGGCTCTCCGATGCCCTCGCCCGCAAGACCGGCCTGCTCCATGACGGCCGCGCCCGCACCGTGGAAGACGCCATCGCCTGGCATGGCGGGCAGGCCGATGCCGTCCGCCGCAAATTCCTGGCCTTGTCCGCGCGGGACCGCGCGGCCCTGGTCGCCTATGTCTCCGGGCTCTGACCATGAGCCCGCTCCAGAACCGGGGAAGAGCCCAATGAAGACCCTCATCGCCCCCCTCGCAGCGCTGTTCGCGCTCGCAGCGCCCGCCGCATCCCTTCAGGCGGCGCCCGCGCTGGATCCGGTGCCGGTGATCGAGATCTGGCTGCTGCCGCGCTATGACACGCTGGTCGCCACCACGGCCGCCCAGGAGGCAGCCTGGACCGGCTTCTGCAAGGCGCCGTCCGCCAGCGGCGTGGCCGCGCTGAAGGCCGCCTTCATCCCGGCGGCAAATGCCTGGACGGCGGTGGAATTCGTCACCATGGGGCCGGTCAGCCTCGCGCTGCGGGCGGACCGCTTCAACTTCTTTCCCGACCGCCGCAACGTGATCCAGCGTGGCATGGCTGATGTGCTCGCCTCCACGGACGAGGGACGGTTCGAGCCGGAGCGCTTCGGCAAGTCCAACGCCGCCGCGCAGGGCCTGCCCGCGCTTGAGCGGCTGCTCTATGAGCCGGGCGCCGCCGACGCGCTTGCTTCCGGCAACGAGGCGGCGGTGCGCTGCACCTACGGGACGGCCATCGCGAAGAACCTCGCCACCATCGCCCGCGAGGTGCGCACCGGCTGGGGCGACAAGACCAGCGGTGCCTTCGGCGCGGTGGTCTCCGGTCGGGCGCGGTGGTGAAGGTGATGGTGACCTCCGCCGACGCGCTGTTGCAGGAAATCGCCAAGCAGCTTCCCAGCCGCACCCAATGGGCCGTGAACAAGGCCGCCACTGCCGCAGACAAGGCCGCCGCCGAATTCCCGGACGATCTCGGCGCGGCGGCCGAGGCGAGCGGCGGCGCCGTGAAGATCCAGGCCGCGCTCAAGGCGTTCAAGGGCGCGCAGATCACGGTCTACCGCCCCATCGCGGCCTATTTCGGCATTTCGCTGGGGTTCAACGCGCTCGACGGGGATTGACGCCATGATCTCCCGCCGCAGCCTTCTCGCCGGCTCCCTCGCCGGTCTGCTCGTTCCCGGAGCATTGCGGGCGCAGGGCGGCACGCAGCTTCTGGGCGCGCAGATTCACGCCCGCGCCCACGCGCTCGAAAGCGGCTGGCTGACCACAGCGGCGGAGGGAGACGGCTTCGGCGCCTTCACCGTGGGCGACGCCATGAATGCGGCCGAGAAGGCTCCCTCTGCGGTTCGCCTGCACGGCATCGAGGCGAGCCCGCGCAGCCCGCTGGCGGTGGCGGTGGGACGCCGGCCGGGGCTGGTGGCCCTTGTGTTCGACCGCGAGAAGGGCGGGCAGGTGGCGACCTTCGCGCCGGGCGCGGGCCGCGTGTTCGCAGGCCACGGTCGCTTCTCCCCCGAAGGCGACCTGTTCCTGACCACGGAGATCGAGCGCCCCTCGGGCGTCGGGCGCGGCATGGGGCGGGGCGTGGTGGCCGCGCGACGGGTGGATGCCGGCTTTGCCATCGTCGCGGAATGGCCGAGCCGGGGCGACGGCCCGCACGATCTGATGCGCTCGGGCGAGGTGCTGGTGGTGGCCAATGGCGGCATCGAGCCCAACACCCCGGAGGCGCGGGACGCGGAGGAGACCGGCAGCACCATCGCCCTGCTCGACCCCGACACCGGCGCCGTGCACGGCGAAGGAGCACTCTCGGCCGACCTCGCAAGCCTGTCGCTGCGCCATCTGGCACGGGACGGCCACGGCTTCACCGTGGTCGCCGCGCAGGATCTGCTAAAGGACGGCATCGCGCGTCCGCTCCTGTTCGGCATCGGCACCGACGGCAAGGTCTCGCCATTCGAGGCGCCGGACGAAGCCTGGCGCGCGCTGCGGGGCTATGTGGGATCGGTGGCCATCGACGCCTCCGGACGGTTCGTCGCCTGCGCCACCCCGCGCGGCAACCGCGTGGCAGTGTGGACCCGCGCCGGCCGCTATGTGGGCGCCGTCACCCTCATGGATGGCTGCGGCCTCGCCTCCACGCCCGAGCCGGGGCGCTTCATCGCCAGCAGCGGCTATGGCGAGGTCATCCTGGTGGCGGTGGAGGACGGCAGCGTCGGCATTGCCGCCCGCCGCACCGGCGGCCCGCGCTTCGACAACCACATGGTCGAGGCCTCCTGAGGTCGCGCCCGCAGGCGCGTCCCGCCGCACGAAACAACAGCGCGTTCTGAACATCCACGGCGGCTCGGTGCGCCGGGCGCCCGCGACGGTCAAGCCGGTGAAAAACACGCATGCCGCCCCACGTCTTTCGGGTGCGGCATGAGAGAAGGCTTGCGGATGACGAAGACGCACCGCAAGCCAGTCTCGGCCGATCTGCCCCCGGACCGCCCGCTCACTTCTGCGGCAGGTTGAGGCGGATGTGCAGTTCGCGCAGCTGCTTGGCGGTCACGTCGGAGGGCGCGCCCATGAGCAGGTCGAGGGCCTGCTGGTTCATGGGGAACAGCGAGATCTCGCGCAGGTTGGTGACGCCGCACAGCAGCATCACGATGCGGTCGATGCCCGCCGCCATGCCGCCATGGGGCGGCGCACCATACTGGAACGCGCGATACATGCCGCCGAAGCGGTCGATGACCGTCTGCTCGTCATAACCGGCCAGTTCGAACGCCCGCACCATCGCCTCGGGACGATGGTTGCGGATGCCGCCGGAGGCGATCTCGTAGCCGTTGCAGGCGATGTCGTACTGGAACGCCTTGATGGTAAGCGGGTCCTGCCCGTTCAGCGCCTCAAGCCCGCCCTGCGGCATGGAGAAGGGATTGTGCGAGAAATCGACCTTCTTCTCGTCCTCGTTCCACTCATAGAACGGGAAGTCCACGATCCAGGCCAGTTCGTAGCGGTCGTGGTCCACCAGCTTCAGTTCCTCGCCGACGCGGGTGCGGGCAAGGCCGGCAAACTTGTAGAACTTGGCCGGGTCGCCCGCGACGAAGAAGGCGGCATCGCCGGCCTTGAGGTCCAGCGCCTGACGGATCGCCTCGGTCCGCTCCGGGCCGATATTGTTGGCCAGCGGGCCGGCGCCTTCATTGCCCTCGCGCCACATGATGTAGCCGAGCCCCGGCTGGCCCTCGCCCTGCGCCCAGGAATTCATGCGGTCGCAGAAGGCGCGGGAGCCGCCGGTGGGGCCGGGAATGGCCCAGACCTCGTTCTTGGGGTCTTCCAGCATGCGGGCGAACACCTTGAAGCCGGAGCCCCGGAAGTGCTCGGAGACGTTCTGCATGACCAGCGGGTTGCGCAGGTCCGGCTTGTCGGACCCGTACTTGCGCAGCGCCTCGGCATAGGGAA
Organism: Rhizobiales bacterium 12-68-15; assembly: GCA_002279855.1. Classification (GTDB taxonomy): domain Bacteria; phylum Pseudomonadota; class Alphaproteobacteria; order Rhizobiales; family Xanthobacteraceae; genus Aquabacter. Next base: position 21,321 of record NCCY01000006.1, on the reverse strand, counting down.
TGCGCGGCCAGTCCTTCGTGACCGGCTTGCCGTCGGCGAATTCCTCGAACACGCCGGTGATGACCGGCTGGACGGCGGCGAAGACGTCTTCCTGCTCGACGAAGCTCATTTCCAGGTCGAGCTGGTAGAACTCGCCCGGCAGGCGGTCGGCGCGGGGGTCCTCGTCGCGGAAGCAGGGGGCGATCTGGAAGTAGCGGTCGAAGCCGCTCATCATGATCAGCTGCTTGTACTGCTGGGGCGCCTGCGGCAGCGCATAGAACTTGCCGGGATGGATGCGCGAGGGCACCAGGAAGTCGCGCGCGCCTTCCGGCGAGGATGCCGTGAGGATGGGCGTCTGGAACTCGAAGAAGCCCTGCCCCTTCATCCGCTGGCGCAGGCTGTCGACGATGCGGCCGCGCGTCATGATGTTGTTGTGGATGCGCTCGCGCCGCAGATCGAGGAAGCGGTAGCGCAGCCGGATGTCTTCCGGATAGTCCTGCTCGCCGAACACCGGCAGCGGCAGTTCGGCGGCGGGGCCGAGCACTTCCAGCTCGGTCGCATAGACTTCCACCTTGCCGGTGGGCAGGTCGGAATTTTCCGTGCCCTCGGGGCGCAGGCGCACCTTGCCGTCGAAGCGCACCACCCATTCCGCGCGCACCTTCTCGGCGGCGGCGAAGGCCGGGCTGTCCGGATCGATCACCACCTGCGTCAGGCCGTAATGGTCGCGCAGATCGATGAACAGCACGCCGCCATGGTCGCGGATGCGATGGCACCAGCCGGACAGGCGGACGACGGAGCCCACATCCGCATCGGTGAGCGAACCGCAGGTGTGCGTGCGGTAGCGGTGCATGGCAAACGGCCTTTCGGACAAGCAGGAACGGTGGCGTCGGCGGAGACCGCGCCTCAGGCCGCCGGAAGGTGCATGCGCGATCCGCCTTGTCAAGCAAGCAGGCGCCAGCCGCGTCTGCGCCGTCACATCCCGCCCGGCCCAGCCTGCGGCAACACGGCGCGGTGATGCGGCGCACGGGGCTCCGTGCACCGTTTCCGCCCGTCACAGCCCTGTTGCGCCGGTAAACGCACGGCCGGGCGGCGATTTCGTGTGTTCCTGCCCTCCGGGCGCCAAGCCCGGTGTCAAGGGAATGCCCTTAGGTAAGACAAAGGGGGTGCCCGAGGAAAAACCCTGTAGGAGGCTTCGGGCAAGCCTTGTAGTTTTTTCTCGCGCGCAGTCGGCACCGCCGGAAAGGATGCTGCCGCGCCGGATAAAGAGGACATGCCGGAAGTTTCGAGGCGCACTCGCCAACCCCTGGTCCCGGACGCGGACGGACAGGTGCCACACGGCATCGCGCCGAACGACGGGCACTGGGTGAAGCTCGTGGGCGCGCTCATCATCTGCATGGTGGTGGCTGCGGCGATCACCCTCGCCTTCCGCACCAGCGAAAGCGTGACCGGGGACCGGCTGCGCGAGATGGAAAACCTCGCCCTCAGCCTTTCCGAGCAGACCGACCGGGCGCTGAAGTCGCTTGAACTGGTGCAGCGTGCGGTCATCGAGAATGTCAGCGAGCAGAACATCACCTCGCAGGGCGAGCTGGCGGATGCCATGGGCACCATGGCCGTGCACCGCATCCTGCGCGACCGCATCGAGGAGCTGCCCTATGTGGACGCCATCACCATCATCAGCGAAACCGGCAAGCTGATGAACTTCAGCCGCTACTGGCCGATCCCGGTGGTGAACGTCTCGGACCGCGACTATTTCAAGGCCCTCAGCAAACCGGGCGGCGCCGAGATCTTCATCAGCATTCCCGTGCCCAATCGCGGCACCGGGACCATGACGATCTACCTTGCCCGCCGCTTCACGGCCCCGGACGGCCGCTTCCTCGGCCTCGTTCTGGGGGCGATGGAGCAGTCCTATTTCGAGACCTTCTTCAGCGCGATCGACCTCGGCCGGGACGGCGCCATCGCCCTGTTCCGGGATGACGGGGCGTATCTGGTGGGCTTCCCCAATCTGGGGCCGACCGGGCCGGGGCCGATCAGCGCCGGCGCGGTGCCGCTTCTGGGCCAGCCGATGCGAGAGGGGGAGGCCGCGCCCGGCCTGCTGGACGACAAGTCCCGCCTCTATTCCATGCGCAAGCTCGGCTCCTATCCGCTGACCATCGTCGTCTCGGACAGCACCCAGGCGGTGCAGGCGCGCGTGCTGCGACAGGTCATCCCGATCCTGGTGTTCGCTGGCCTCATCTGCCTTGCGGCGCTGGCCTCGATCATCCTGGTTCAACGCCACCTGCTGACCCAGAGGCGCTTTGCCGAAGCGGCCCGCCATGCCGCCCGCCATGACAGCCTCACGGGCCTGCCGAACCGGCTGAACCTGATGGAGCACCTGCGCGCCGCACTGGAGCGCAAGGACGAGGAGCCGCGCCTCGCCCTGCTCCTGCTCGATCTCGACTATTTCAAGACGGTCAACGACGCACTGGGCCATGTGATTGGCGACCGCCTGCTGAAGGCCGTTGCCGCGCGGGTACGCGAGACCGTGCCGCCCGGCGCCATCGTGGCCCGGCTCGGCGGCGACGAGTTCGCCATCCTGCTCCGGGGGGTGGAGGAAACCGAGGCCATGGATGCGGCGCGCAGGCTGATCGCCGCCATCAAGACCCCGTTTCAGCTCGATCATAACCGGATCGTCACCGGCGGCAGTCTCGGCATCTCGATCGCGCCGGGAGACGAAGCCGTGGACGGGGCGATGACGGAAGGCATCCTGCTCCAGCAGGCCGATCTCGCCCTCTACCGCGCCAAGGCGGAAGGCCGCGGGCAGGTGCGGGTGTTCCAGCGCGACATGGAGCGCGCGGCCCTGATGCGGCGGGACCTGGAACTGGACCTCGACACCGCATGGCAGGAGCGCCAGTTCTTCCTGGTCTACCAGCCCGTCTGCGACACGCAGACCGGCCGCATCGCCGGCTTCGAGGCGCTGCTGCGCTGGCGCCACCCGACACGCGGCATCGTCACCCCGGCGAGCTTCGTGCCCGCCGCCGAATCCATGGGGCTCATTCTCCCGCTGGGCGCCTGGATGCTGGAGGAAGCCTGCCTCGCCGCGATGTCATGGCCGGGGGATATCTTCGTGTCGGTGGATCTCTCCCCCATCCAGCTTCGGGCCGAGGGACTTGAGGCGCAGGTGGGCGCAGCCCTCGCCGGCAGCGGCCTGCCGGCCCGGCGCCTCCAGCTTGAAGTGCCCGAGCGCACACTTCTTGAAGAGGGGCCGGCCGCCCTCGGCGTCCTTGAGGGCCTGCGCGCGCAGGGCGTGCTGGTGGCGCTGGACGGGTTCGGCATGAGCTATGGCGCCTTCGCCCGGCTGCTGAGCCTGCCGGTGGACCGGATCAAGATCGCGCCGGAGCTGACGCGGGAATTGCAGACCGATTCGCGCGCCCTGCCGATGCTGCGTGCTTTGCTGTCGCTGGGCAGCAGCCTCCCCGCCGCCCCCATCGTGGAAGGGGTGCAGCATGTCAGTCTTCGGGATCTGGTGCGGCAGGAGGGTTTTGTGCTCCAGCAAGGGGATTATTGCGGCGCGCCCCTGCCGCTGGCCCGCGCCAGCGCGCTCGCACGGGGCGAAACCGCAGCTACGCATTAATTGGGCTCTTTCAAGGCGCCCCTGAGGCGCGCTATGTTCGCCCAGATGGACCCGATCACCTCAACCGAGGCGCTGGCTGCCGCCTGCGACCGCCTTTCCAGGCATGATTTCGTCACCGTGGACACCGAGTTCCTGCGTGAGACGACATTCTGGCCGAAGCTCTGCCTGATTCAGGCTGCCTCCCCAGAGGAGGCCATCGTCGTCGATGCCCTGGCGCCCGACCTCGACCTTGCGCCGTTCTTCCGCCTGATGGCGGACGAGCGGGTGACCAAGGTCTTCCACGCGGCGCGGCAGGACATCGAAATCGTCTGGCACCAGGCGGGGCTGATCCCCCATCCGGTGTTCGACACCCAGGTCGCCGCCATGGTGCTCGGCTATGGCGACAGCATTTCCTACGACCAGCTCGTCCAGCGCATCTGCGGGCATGCGCTGGACAAGTCCTCGCGCTTCACGGACTGGTCCCGCCGTCCGCTCAGCCAGGCGCAGCTCACCTATGCCGTGGCGGACGTGACGCATCTGCGCGACATCTATCTCGCCCTGATGCGCGATCTCGACAAGCGCGGGCGCGGCGAGTGGATGGGCGAGGAAATGCACATCCTCACCTCCCCCGCCACCTACCGGCAGGAGCCGGAGCGGGCGTGGGAACGCCTCAAGTCGCGCGTGCGCAAGCCGCGCGAACTGGCCGTGCTGGTGGAAGTGGCGGCGTGGCGCGAGCGCGAGGCGCAGGCGCGGGACCAGCCGCGCGGGCGCATCATCAAGGACGAGGTGATCGGCGAGATCGCCCTCCAGCAGCCCCAGACGCCGGAAAAGCTGTCGGAACTGCGCTCCCTGCCCAAGGGCTTCGAACGCTCGCGCTATGGCGAGGCGGTCCTTGAGGCGGTCCGGCGGGGCATCGAGCGCGATCCCAAGACGCTGCCGCGCATCGAGCGCGAGCGCAGCCTGCCCAACGGCGCCTCCGCCACGGTGGAGTTGCTGAAGGTTCTGCTGCGCATGACGGCGGAGCAGCACGGCGTGGCGGCCAAGGTGATCGCCACCACCGAGGATCTCGAACGCATCGCCGTGAGCGACGATGCGGACGTGCCGGCCCTGAGCGGCTGGCGTCGCGACCTGTTCGGGGACCGCGCCCTCGCCCTCAAGGCGGGGCGGCTCGCGCTCTCGGTGGAACGCGGCCGCGTGGTTGCCATGGAACGCGAGACGGCGGAAGCCTGAGGCCTGTCTGCGGGCCGGCGAAGGCCGTCCGCAGATGCTTTTGGCCGCAGCGGGGTGGCGGCGCCACCCCGCTCACTCCTGTCCTCACATCGCCTTGGCGGGGAGGATCGCGATGTCGCGGACGGTCCCGGACACGCCGGAAATCTTGCCCGCCGCCATCGCCGCGCCCGTGGTCAGGTCCACCTTGTAGAGGGTGTCGCCGGACATCAGCCATGCGGAGTTGATGCCGCTGGCATCGGTGACGATGTCGAACGCGGCGGCCTTGCCGGAAATGCCGAGCTTGCCCACCGTGTTCAGGATGCCGTCATTGGGCGGAGCCTGCTTCAGCAGGGTGCCGGAGGCGTCGATGTCGAACAGGACGGTGTCCTTGGTGCCCTTCACCGAGTTGGTATAGGCGCCCGCCACCACGTTCGGCTTCATCTCCTTCATGGCATCGGAACCGGCGAAGGTCAGGTTGCCGTCGCGGATGACCTTGCCGTCATCCACATTCACCCGCAGGTTGGTGCCGTCGGAGCCGATCACCCGCAGCCGGTCGGCGGCCGGGTTGAAGTCCACGGTGGCCATCACGCCCGCCGGCAGCATGCTTTCCAGCTTCGACTTCACGGTTGCCTTGCCGGTGGCGGTATCAACCGTGACCACGGAGCCGTCATCGATCAGGGCATAGAGCATGCCGTCCGCCGGGCGCACGTCGATGCCGAGCACCTTTCCGGAAATGCCGGAAATCTTCCAGGTCTTGTCGGCCTTCTTGGCGGCGGCATCGACCATGACGATGGTGTTGTCGCCGGTCAGCGCGGCCACCGTCTGGGCCTGCGCGCCCACGACGGCGACCGAGGTGAGGAGCGAGGCGAACAGGGCAGTCTTGAGCATGGAATGTCTCCCTTTGAAAGCCGGCTGCCAGCGCCGGTCACAGGGGCTACACGCCAGCTCCGGCGGCGGATGCAGCGGGGTGCGAAAAAATTTAGCGGCAGCGGCACCGGGGGGTGCATCCCGGGAGACATCTGGCGGGTAGTCTGGCAGACCCGTGGGAGACCTCATGAGCGCTGCCGGCCAAAAGATGACCGATGATTTCAATTGCGAGGCGGCACTTGCCGGCTGTGCGCGGGGAGAGCGCGCCGCGCTGCACGCGATCTATGCCAGCGAGGCCGGGCGCATGCTGGGTGTTGCCCGGCGCATCCTGAAGCGCGATGCGCTGGCGGAGGAAGCGGTCCATGACAGCTTCGTGCAGATCTGGCGGCAGGCGGGAAGCTTCGATCCCGCACGCGGCAGCGCCCGCACCTGGATCTATGCGATCCTGCGCCACCGCGCGCTGAACATCCTGCGGGGCGAGACGCGCACCGATCTCGTTGACGATTTCGAGCCCATGGGGCTGACCTCGGATGAGGAAAGCCCGGAAGCGGCCATGCTGCGCCTGTCCGAAAGCGGCCGGCTCCGCGCCTGCCTGGAACGCCTTGAGGCGCCCCGGCGCTCCGCCCTGCTGCTCGCCTATGTGAACGGCCTCACCCATGGCGAACTGGCGGGCCGCTTCGGCGTGCCGCTCGGCACCATGAAATCCTGGGTCCGCCGCGCGCTCCTCTCCCTGCGGGAGTGCCTCGCATGACCCTGCCCCCGCTTTCAGACGATGCCTTCGAGACGCTGGCGGCGGAGCATGTGCTCGGCCTGCTGGACGGTGCCGACGCCGCCCGCGCCGAGATGCTGGCGCAGACCGATGACGCCTTCATCGCGGCCATCGAGCGCTGGCGCCTGCGCTTCACCGAACTGGACGTGACGGCGCCCCCGCATCCGCCATCGCCGGATCTTCTCGCCCGCATCTCCGCGACGCTGGATGATGCCGTTCCGTAGGCCGCGCCGCAGCCCGCGCATCGGGCGGCCGAAGCTCAGGCCGCGCCGCAGCCCGCCGCGAGGCCGCGGGCCTCCGTGGGCCGTGGCGCCACGCCGGGATGGATCGAGCGCCTGTGGGAGAGCCTCGGCTTCTGGCGCATGACCGGATTTGCCGGCGCCGCCGCCACCCTGCTGCTCGCCATCGGCATCGCCTTCGGCCCGTTCGCGCGCACGCCCCAGCCGCAGATGGTCGCGGTTCTCATGGGGCCGCAGGGCGAGCCGGCGGCCGTGGTCAACGCGTTCGCGGACGGCACGGCGGACCTCATTCCGCTGCGGTCCATCAGCGTGCCCGAAGGGCGCGTGCTGGAAGTGTGGACGCTGTGGGACCCCGCGCGCGGCCCGGTTTCCATCGGGCTTACGGGCGAGTCCCGGCGCATCCGCCTTGACCTCAAGAACCTGCCGCGCACGGCGCCCAACCAGTTGTTCGAGATCACGCTCGAACCCCGGGGCGGCTCTCCTATCGGCCGTCCCACCGGGCCGATCCTGATGAAGGGAACCACCAGCGTGGCCCTGTGAACCACAGGCCACGCGTCCGGCGGGGCCTCAGGGGCAGAGCGCCGCCATGATCTTGCGGCCGGTGCGCTCGATATGGTCGCGCAGCAGGCCGACCGCATCCTCCGCCCGCCGCTCGATCATCGCCTGCGCGATGGCCGCATGCTCGGCCGGCACGTGGGGGTCCGGGGTGTGGTCCTTCAGGAAGATGCGGCGATAGCGGTCGCCCTGATCGTGAAGGGTCTCGCAGAATTGCTGGAGCATGGGCATCCGGCAGGCGGAAATGAGTTCGGCGTGAAAGGCGCGGTGCGCGCGCTCCCATGCCTCCTGCTCGCCGGGCGAGCGGGAGCCGCGCTGGCAGCGGGTGAGCTGGTGGTGGGCGGACAGAACCCGCCCCTCCCACGCGGCATCGCCATGGGCGATGGCTTCCCGCGCGGCAAGCCCCTCCAGTTCCGCGCGCAGCCGGATCACTTCCGCCAGATTGTCACGGGAAACCGGGGCCACGCGATAGCCGCGCTGGTCCACGATCTCTACCAGGCCTTCGCTCTCCAGCCGGCAGAGCGCCTCGCGCAGGGGGCTGAGGCTCACGCCATAGGAGGCCCGCATGCGGTCGAGCACGAGCTTGGCGCCCGGCACCAGCTCGCCGTTCATGATGGCGGTGCGCAGGCGGGCGACAAGGGTAGAGGACAGGGTGGTGGAGGCGGGAAGATCGGCGGATCGCAGGTCGGTCATGCGGCGACGTCCGCATCGAAGCCGTAGAGGGCGGCGGGGGTTTCCACCAGCGCGAGATGCTGGGCCTGCGCATCCGGCAGCCAGAGGGGAATGAGGTCCACGAGGTCTCCGTCGTTGGGCATCGGCACCGGACAGATGGGATGCGGCCAGTTGCTGCCCCAGATCACCCGGTCGGGCCGCGCTTCCACCACCCGCTCGATCATCGGCATCATGTCCGGATGAGGGTATGGCAGTGCCGACAGCCGATAAAGGCTTGCCAGCTTCACATAGCAGCGATCCGTATCGAGAAGGCTCATCAGCACCTTGAACGGCAGGGACTCCACCCCTTCCGCCCCGCCGATGCGCGCCATGTGATCCAGCACGAAGGGGCTGCGGATGCGCTCCAGCCGCGCCGCCACGTCCACCAGCTCGCTCGCCCGGTTGAAATGCAGGACCAGGTGCCAGCCGAGATCGAACGTCTCGGCGGACAGGCGCTCCAGATGGTCGAAGGAGGCGCCGCCGCTCACCACGGTGGACATGCGGCATCCCCGCATCCCGCGCCGGTGCATGTCGGCGATTTCCGCCTCCCGCAGGCCGGAGGGAATCACCGCCACACCGCGCAGGCGCTGCGGATCGCGGTCGAGCGCGTCGAGTGTCGCGCTGTTGTCGGTGCCGTGGGCGCCGCCATGGACGATCACCGCCCGGTCGATCCCCAGCGTCCGGTGCAGCGCCGCCAGATCCTCGAACGTGCAGTCCTCGGGCGTGTAGCTGCGCTGCGGGCTGTAGGGAAACCGCGCCGCCGGCCCGAACACATGGACATGGGTGTCACAGGCGCCGCGCGGCATGCGGAAGCTCGGCGTGCGCGGGTGACGGTCCGGTCCGGGGCAGGCATGCATGCCGCGCGCCGGAACGGCGGGAGAAATTGAAGCGGGGGCGTCGGCAGGCAAGCTCATGGAAACTCTCACGGAAATTTGTCGCACGATCGCAGGCGGGGGGCAAACGGCGCCCGCGCAAGCCAAGATTCATTTGACGGGAGAGTTTCGGGATGTAAATAAATAAATCGATGATTTTAAAAAAATCGATGAAATTAGAGGAGAGACCCTTGTTGAACCGTCGGTCCCTGATTGCTCTCGCCGCCCTTGCGATGGCGGTTCCCGCCGCCCATACGGCTGCCGCCGCCACGTTCCCCGACCGCGCCGTGCGCATCATTGTTCCCTTCCCTCCGGGCGGCTCCAATGACGTGATCGCCCGCATCCTGGCGGAAAACCTGTCCCAGCAGTGGAAGCAGCCGGTCATCGTCGACAACCGGTCCGGTGCCGGCGGCAATGTGGGCGCGGCGGAAGTCGCCCGTGCGGAGCCGGACGGCTACACCCTGCTCCTGTCGGCGCCCGGCCCGCTCGCGATCAATCCGTCGCTGTTCGCGAACCTCTCTTTCGATCCGCTGAAGGACTTCGCCCCCATCGCGCTGGTGGCGAACGTGCCGATCGTCCTCGCCGTCAACCCCGCCGTGAAGGCGACGAGCGTCAAGGAACTGATCGCCCTCGCCAAGGCCGATCCCGGCAAGCTGAATTTCGGCTCCTCCGGCAACGGCTCCACCAACCATCTGGCGGGTGAACTGTTCGAGACGCTGGCCGGCGTGCAGATGGTCCATGTGCCCTATCGCGGCGCCGCCCCGGCCATGAACGACCTGGTGGCCGGACATATCCCGGTGATGTTCGACAACATGCCGGCAGTGCGCCCGCAGGTGCAGGCCGGCAAGATCCGCGCCCTCGCGGTCTGCGGCACCCAGCGTTCCGCGCTGTTCCCCGAACTGCCCACCATGATCGAGGCCGGCGTGCCCGGCTTTGATGCCTCCGCATGGTTCGGTCTCGTCGCACCGGTCAAGACCCCGCCCGAGGTCCTGAAGACCATCACCGACGCCACCCGCGCGGCGCTGGCCCAGCCGGAAATGATCAAGAAGTTCGCCGATCTCGGCGCAGAGCCCGGCACCGTGTTCGGCGCGGACTTCGGCAAGTTCCTCACGGCCGAGCATGCCAAGTGGGGCAAGGTCATCCGCGACGCCGGCGTCAAGATCGAGTGAGGCGCGGCGCACGACACGTGCTGTCGTGCGCTTGACCACCGACGCAAGGCTTGGAGCCGCGCTCGATCCGCCCTGACAGCGGTCGCGGCTCCATCCCGAAGGCCGGCGCGCTCAGCGTGCCGGCCTTCCCACCCATTCGAGAGAGACAGATGACCGATCTCCCCACCCTCGAAGACCTCGAACGCCGCTACGAGGACATGATCGGCTTCACCCCGCCGAAGATTGCCAAGCGGCTGAAGCTCGGCATGCGCGTGGACCCCGCGCTGGTCGCCTCCCTTGAGGACTGGCGCATCGCCGCCCTCACGCCGGACGCGCTGGACCAGAAGACCGTCCAGATCATGTGCTTCGCCATCCTGCTGGTGCAGTCGTCCGAGGCTGCCGCCAACCATGCGAAGGCCGCCATCAAGGCCGGCGCGACGCTGGAGGAGCTGCACGCGGCGGCCGGCATCGCCACCCTGTTCCGTGGCGTCGCCGCCTTCAACCAGGCCGGCGAGATGCTCGCCAACCTCTTCCCCGAGTGAGGCGGAAACCGCCCCTTTTTCCGGAGACGTCCCATGCTCACGCAAGCTGAACGCCAGGCTGCGGTCGAAATCCTCTTGAAGGCCGAGGCCGACCGCAAGCAGGCCACCCAGCTCTCGATCACCTATCCCCATATCGAGATCGAGGATTCCTACGCCATCTCCACGGCGGTGATGGAGCACAAGGTCAAGGGTGGCGCGAAGCTCATCGGCCACAAGATCGGCCTCACCTCCAAGGCCATGCAGGCGTCCTCGCAGATCGACGAGCCGGATTACGGCCACCTGCTGGACTACATGCTGCTGAATGACGGCGCCAAGGTGCGGTTCGAGGATTTCTGCGTGCCGCGCGTGGAGCCGGAGCTGACCTTCATCCTGAAGGAGCCGCTCAAGGGCCCCGGCGTCGGCCTCGTGGACGTGCTGCGCGCCACCGAATGGGTGGTGCCCTCCATCGAGATCATCGACGCGCGCGTGCAGAACCCGCGCAAGATCACCGACACGGTCGCGGACAACGGCGCGGGCGCCGGCATCGTGCTGGGCGGGCGCCCGGTACGCCCCACGGACGTGGACCTGCGCTGGGTGGGCGCGGTCTTCTACCGCAATTCCGAGATCGAGGAGACCGGCCTCGCGGCGGGCGTGCTCGGCCACCCGGCCATGGCCATCGCCTGGCTCGCCAACAAGGTGGGCCGCTTCGGCACCGTGCTTGAGCCGGGGCACATGATGCTGTCCGGCTCCTTCACGCGCCCCGTCTTCGCCGCCAAGGGCGACACGCTGCATGCGGACTTCGGCCCGCTCGGCAGCGTCGCCGTGCAGTTCGTCTGAGGCGCGCCATGGAACTTCCCCGCAACGCCTTCCGGCACGCCCTGGCGGCCGGCGAGACCCAGATCGGGCTCTGGTGCAGCCTGTGCAGCAACATCTCCGTGGATGTGGTGTCGGATTCCGGCTTCGACTGGCTGCTGCTGGACACCGAGCATTCGCCCAACGAACTGCCGGCCGTGCTCACGCAGCTTCAGGCGGCGCGGGGCGGCACCGCGACGCCCATCGTGCGGCCCTCCTCCAATGATCCGGTCGAGATCAAGCGTCTGCTGGACATCGGCGCGCCCGGCCTGCTCATCCCCTATGTGCAGACTGTGGAGGAAGCCCGTCAGGCGGTGGCCGCGACCCGCTATCCGCCCGACGGCATCCGGGGCGTGACCGGCTCGGGCCGCGCGAGCCGCTATGGCCGCGTGCCCGGCTATATCCAGAAGGCGGAGAGCGAAATCAGCGTTCTGCTGCAGGTGGAGACGCGCGAGGCCATGGCGGAGCTGGAGGCCATCGCCTCCGTCGACGGCGTGGACGGCATCTTCATCGGGCCGGCGGATCTCTCCACCTCCTATGGCTACCATGGGAGCTGGGCGAACCCGGAGATGCAGGACGTGCTGAAGGATGCGGTGGACCGCCTGTCCGCCCTCGGCAAGCCGGCCGGCATCCTCACGGCGAACGAGGAGGAAGCCCGCCGCTTCCTCTCATGGGGCTATCGCTTCGTTGCGGTGGGGGCCGATCTCGGCCTGCTGCGCAATGCGGCCGACGCGCTGGCGAAGCGCTTCAAGAGCTGAACCGGGCGCCCCGCCGCAAGGCGGGGCCGCCCCTAAAGCGGTTCCGAGCGAAGTGTGAAGCGGTTCGCGTGAAGGAAACGCGTAGCAACAAAGAGATAGAGTGTTTCAGCGTTTCCATGAAATGCTGAAACACTCTAAAGCAGCAAGCCCAGCAGCAGCGACACGCAGAGCAGCGCGCCCGCAATGGCGCAGGCACGGCTCGCGAAGCTGAAATAGGCTTCCTTCAGCGCATAGGTCACCAGCGTGCGCAGGTGCTGCTCCAGCATCTGGCCGGGGTCGCGGGCAAAATCCAGAATGTCCCGGCGCGTGGTGGGACGGGATTCGATGGTGCTCGCCTTCAGCACCAGAAGCAGCGCGAGGGTCAGCGCCAGGATGCCGCCCACATGGAATGACACGCGCGGATTATAGCTGAGCACGGCCATGACGCCCGCAATGCCGACGACGGCATACAGGCACCAGCGGCCGACCGTGATCCGCGCGAGGCGGTCGATGTCCTCCATGCCTCCGCTCCAAGGGCACAAGCCAGTCTGATCCCCCGGCGGCGCCCCCCTTGCCGCCGATCCGAGGGCTTTCGCCAAATCTAGCCCGACACGGCTTGCGCGAAGCTGCCGCGCATCGCACCGGGAAGGTGCCGCCCTTCGCGGCCTTTTGCGCTGGACCGGGCCCGCCGCCCATGGTATCCGCCCCAACCCATTGTGGAGTGGTTATGATCCGGGGTCTTCAGCGACGACGAGCGATCCGCATGCGCCTTCTGGCGCGTGATCCCGTTCGCCTGCCCGCCTGACCGGTCGTCGCACCGGAGCGGGACGTCGCATCTGCCCGGTACCGACCCATGACTGAATTGCCCATTACCGTTGTCCCGGAACGTCCTGCCGATGGGGAAGCCATCGAGAAGCTGCATCGGCGCACCTTCGGACCCGGCCGCTTCACGCGCACCGCCTTCCGCATCCGCGAGCAGGCGCCGCACGATCCCAAACTGTCCTTCACAGCCCATGTGGGCACCATGATGGTGGGATCGGTGCGGCTGACCGCCGTCACCATCGGCACGACGCCCGCCTTGCTGCTGGGGCCGCTCACCGTGGAGCCGCCGTTCCGCTCGGTCGGCATCGGGGCGCGGCTGATGGAGGTGTCCATGGATGCCGCGCGGGCCGCCGGACACCGCCTCATCATTCTCGTGGGCGATGCGCCCTACTACAAGCGCTTCGGCTTCCGGCACGTACCGCCCGGCCGCGTCGTCATGCCCGGCCCGGTGGACCCGGCGCGGCTGCTGGTGGCGGAACTGGTGCCCGGCGCCTTCGAGGGCGTGAGCGGCCCGGCGCGCGGGACGGCCCCGGCCCCCTGACAGGCGCCCTCTGGCGCATTCCTATCCGGACGCGGACATGAAAAAGGCCCCGGCAGGATCCTGCCGGGGCCTCGTCGTTCTACAGCCTGATGGTCCCTCGCCGGATTACTCCGCCGCGACCACCACCGGCTTGCCGCGTGCGATGCGCTCGCGCTTCAGCAGTTCGGCCACAAGGAAGGCGATCTCGATGGCCTGATCGGCATTGAGGCGCGGGTCGCAATAGGTGTGGTAGCGGTCCCGAAGGTCCTCGTCCGAGATGGCGCGGGCGCCGCCCGTGCATTCGGTAACGTTCTTGCCGGTCATCTCCAGATGGATGCCGCCGGCATAAGTGCCCTCGGCCCGGTGCACGTCGAAGAAGGACTGGATTTCCGACTGGATGCGCTCGAACGGGCGCGTCTTGTAGCCGGAACCCGCCTTGATGGTGTTGCCGTGCATGGGATCGCACGACCACACCACGGTGCGGCCTTCCTTCTCCACCGCGCGGATCAGCGCCGGCAGGTGGTCGCCGACCTTCTCGGCGCCGAAGCGGCAGATCAGCGTGATGCGGCCGGCTTCATTGTCCGGCTGGAGCACGTCCAGCAGGCGGATGAGGCCCTCCGGCTTCAGCGAGGGGCCGCACTTGATGCCGATCGGATTGCGGATGCCGCGGAAATACTCGACATGTGCATGGTCCGGCTGGCGGGTGCGGTCGCCGATCCAGAGCAGGTGACCGGAGGTGGCGTACCAGTCGCCCGACGTGGAATCCACGCGGGTCATGGCCTGCTCGTAGCCGAGCAGCAGCGCCTCGTGGCTGGTGAAGAAATCCGTCGTCCGCATCTCGGGATGGGACTGGGGATCGATGCCGCAGGCGCGCATGAAGTCGAGCGCCTCGGTGATGCGCCCGGCCAGTTCCTGATAACGGTGCGACTGCGGGCTGTCCTTCACGAAGCCCAGCATCCACTGGTGCGCGTTGGACAGGTTGGCATAACCGCCATTGGCAAAGGCGCGCAGCAGGTTGAGGGTTGCCGCCGACTGGCGGTACGCCTCGATCTGCCGGCGCGGATCGGGGATGCGCGCTTCCGGGGTGAAGGCGATGTCGTTGACGATATCGCCGCGATAGCTGGGCAGGTCCACGCCATCCACCGTCTCGAAATCGGACGAGCGGGGCTTGGCGAACTGGCCGGCAATGCGGCCCACCTTCACCACCGGCGAGCCGCCGGAGAAGGTGAGGACCACCGCCATCTGGAGGAACACGCGGAAAAAATCGCGGATATTGTCGGCGCTGTGCTCGTCGAAGCTCTCGGCGCAGTCGCCGCCCTGGAGCAGGAAGGCATCGCCCTGGGCGACCTTGGCCAGATCCGCCTTCAGGCGGCGCGCCTCACCTGCAAACACAAGCGGCGGATAGGAGGCGAGCTTGCGCTCCACGGCGGCAAGCTCGTCCATGTCCGGATACGAGGGCATCTGCACGACCGGATAAAATCGCCACGTATCCGGACGCCAGCCTTCGGCGCGGCGAGAAGAGATCTCGGCGCTCGGGGTGCGGTCGGAAACGGAACGGGTCGGCATAACACTCTCCATCTGTCCACCGGCGCGGTGGCGGCAACGGACCGCCTGGGGCCTCGCCGGAACGGGCGCTTATACACGAGAGCGGAGAGCGAGGCCACCCGACCCCGGCGGGGAGATGCACGCCGGCTCAGGCCGCCATCAGCGCCAGCGCCCGGCGGGTTGCAGCCGCCACGGGGTTCACCAGTGGCACGGAAAAGCGCGAGGCCAGCGCCTGCGCGGCGCCGCCCAGGGGGCCGCCGCCAATGACCAGCACATCAATGCCGCCGCCCGACAGCGCCTTGCGGCATGCGGCCTCAAGGGCGGCGTGGAGGGTCGCTTCATTTGCCATAACGGCGGCGGTCTGCCCCTCGGTCAGGGTCACGCCCCGGTACTGCGCGGACAGGCCGAGCCGGTCCGCCATGCCGGCGATGGAGCCCACCAGCGCCGGCGTCACCGTCACCACCGCGAAGGTCCGGCCATGGAGCGCCGCCTCGCGCATGGCAGCCTCGCCGATGCCGATGACCGGGCAGGACAGCCGCGCCGCCGCCTGCGCCAGCCCCGGATCGCCGAAGGCGCCGATCACCAGCGCGTCGGGCGGGGAAGCGGCAATGGTGCCCGCCATGGCCGCCACTACTTCGGCGGCCACCTCAAGCTCGGCCGGCATGGTGATCATGGGCACGCCGATCGGCGCGGTCCGCCCCTCGATCCGCACGCCCGATGCGACGGCGCGGGCCAGCGCGCACATGGCGTCCGTCGTCGCCCCGTTGGTGTTGGGATTGAGCAGAAGGATCCGCCTCATGCCGCATCCGGCCCGAGCGCGCGCTGCACCAGATCCTCGCGGCGGATGGCGGAGAGCCAGTGGCGGGCGATGGCATCGCGCCGGGCAAACCACACGCCGGAGCGGGACGCCGCGTGGGCGAGAAACCGCTCCAGCCCGCCGATGCGGCCGGGACGGCCGATGATGCGCAGATGCAGGCCGACCGACATCATGCGCGGCGCCTCCGCCCCCTCCTCATAGAGCCGGTCGAACGCCTCGATGCAGTAGCGGGAAAAGTCCTCGGCGAAGATGAAGCCGCCGCCGGGCTGGAAGCGCATGTCGTTGGTGTCGAACGCATAGGGCAGGATCAGGCAGTCCTGCCCCGCCTCCCGCACCAGATAGGGCAGGTCGTCATTGTAGGCGTTGGAATCATAGAGAAAGCCCCCCTGCTCCAGCAGCAGCCGGCGGGTGTTGGGCGAGGTCGCGGAGCGGGTGTGCCAGCCGCGCGGCGGGGTGCCGGCGGCGGCGGTGATGGCCGCGACCGTGCGGGCGATGGCATCGCGCTCGGTGGCCTCGTCCATATAAGCGTGGCGCTCCCAGCGCCAGCCATGGGCGGCGACCTCGTGCCCGTCGCTCACCCCCTCCTGCGCGATCCAGGGATTGAGGGCGAGGGCGCGGCCATTGGCGTTCAGCGTCGCCTTCACCCCGTAGCGCGCCAGCAGGGCGCGGATGCGCGGCCAGCCGGCGCGGGGGCCATATTCGAAATGGGATTCCATGCACAGGTCGCGGGCGCCGACGATCTCGTCGTGCACCTCGTAGACACCCTCGTTGCGCTCGTCGCCCTGCCCGATGGAGAGTTCCGCCCCCTCCTCCACATTCACCACCACGGACACGGCGAGCCGGGCGCCGCCCGGCCAGCGCACCTGCGGCGGGCGGCCGGCATAGCCGCGAAAGTCGCGGTCGCTCGCAAGCCCCGGCATCACAGGTCCGCCATCCGCCGGAGCCCCACCATGCGGTCCCCGACCACGAGGACGAGCATGGCGAGCAGGATGAGGAGCGAGGAAATGGCCGCGATCATCGGATCGGGGCTTTCCTCCACATATTGCAGCATCTGGATGGGCAAGGTCTTGGTCCAGGCGTTCGTGAAGAAGATGGAGATGGGGTAATTGTCCATGGAGGCGAGGAAGGCGAACATGCCGGAGGTGACGAAGGCGGGCGCGAGCGCCGGGACCATCACCTTTGCCACCGCCCGGGGATAGGACAGGCCGAGCGTGCGCGCGGCATCGATCAGCGTGAAGTCGAACAGGCCGAGCGCGGCATAGACGGTGCGGACCACATAAGGCAGCGTGATCACCACATGGGCGAGCACGAGGCTGATCCAGACCGAGCGCAGCCCCGCCCCTCGGAACGCCTCCAGCATGGCGATGCCGAGCACGAGGCCCGGCAGCATCAGCGGCGACACCAGGAAGGTGATGGCCGCCTCCCGCCCCGGAAACCGCCCCCGCAGGATGCCGATGGCCGCCAGCGTTCCCAGCAGCAGGGACAGGCCGGTGGAGAGCGCCGCAAGCTGGATGGAGGTGGCCACCGCGCCCCAGAGGTCGCGGGAGCGGCCCAGCGCCTCGTACCAGCGCAGCGACCAGGCGGGCGACGGCAGGGTGAACACCGCGCTGGAGCCGAAGGACACCGCCACCGTCACGGCCAGCGGCGTCAGGAGGAAGAGGACGGTGGCCGCAGCCAGCAGCCACACCAGCCCGGAGGCGATGCGTTCGATCAGGGTCATGACGCACCTCCGAACCGGCGCGAGAGCGCCGCGCTCGCCACCACCACGCCCACCGAGATCACCAGCAGCACCACCGCCGTGGTGGAGCCGAGCTGCTCGTTGCGCATGAACAGGAAGGAGCGGCCCGTCAGCGTCGCCAGCGTCTGGAAGCGGTCGCCGATCAGCAGGCTCGGGATCACATACATGGACGTGGCCATGGAGAAGACGAAGGCGATGCCGGTGACGATGCCCGGCAGGCTCAGCGGCAGCGCCACCCGGAAGAAGCGATAGAGCGGCGAGGCGCCGAGCGTCGCTGCCGCCTCGCCGAGGCGCGGGTCCACCAGCTTCAGCACCGAATAGATGGGCAGGATCATGAACGGCACGAACACGTTTGCCGCGCCGACGATCAGCCCGGTCTCCGTGAACAGCAGCCGCTGCGGCCCATCCCAGATGCCCAGGAAAATCAGGGCCTGCGAGATCACCCCGTCCCGCCGCAGCACGATCTGCCAGGCGAACGCCTTCACCACCACGCCCACCGACAGGGGCAGGATGATCGCGACGAGGATCAGCGCCTGCGCGGCGCCAGTTGCGCGGGCCAGCGCGAGGGCGGTGGGATAGCCGAGCAGCAGGCACAGCAGCGTCACCCCCGCCGCCGTCCGCAGGGTGTTGCCGATCACTGTCCAGCTGAACGTGTCGGAGAAGAAGGCCGTGAAGCCGGCAAGGGAGAAGGTACCCCCCACCATCACGCTGCGGGCGAGCAGGCCGGCGAGCGGCACGCCGTAGATCAGCGCCAGATAGAGGATGGCCGGCAGCGCCAGCAGGGCGACGGGATAGGATCGCAGCAGGCGCGTCATGCGGCGTCCTTCCGGTCGGGAAGCGCCGCTTCAAGCTCCTGCGGCAGGGGATAGACCAGCGTGTCGTCCAGCCCGAAGGCGAGGTCGAGGACGGAACCGGGAGCAGCGCCCGCCGGCAGGTCCGCCACCTCCGCCTGAACCTCCGCACCCTCGGGCGCGGCGAAATGGAGCTGCACCCGCGCGCCCTTGAAGACCGCATCCGCCAGCGGCGCCGCAATGCGGTTTTCGCCCGCCCCGCCGATGGAGACGCGCTCCGGCCGCACGGCCACCAGAACCGGACTGCCCGGCAGGAAGGAGGCCCGCGCCCGCAGCGGGCCGAATGCGGTCTCCACGAGGATCTCGCCGTCTTCGCAGGCCAGGACGCGGCCCGGGAGGCGGGTGGAGAGGCCGACGAAGCCGAGGGCGAAGGGCGTCGCAGGCCGGTTGTAGATCTCCGCCGGCGTGCCCAGCTGCTCGATGCGCCCGCCGGACATCACCGCGATGCGGTCCGACATGGCCAGTGCCTCGTCCTGGTCGTGGGTGACGAAGATGGCCGTGGTGCCCACCTCGCGCAGGATGCGCTTGAGGTCGATCTGCATCGCCTCGCGCAGCTTGCGGTCCAGCGCCGAGAACGGCTCGTCCAGCAGCATCAGCTTCGGCTCCACCACCAGAGCCCGCGCCACCGCCACGCGCTGCTGCTGGCCACCCGACAGCGCCTTCACGGAGCGGTCGGCGAGCGCGCCCATGCGGACGAGATCGAGGTGGCGGGACACGGCGGGGCCAATGGCGGAGGCCGGCAGGCCCCGCGCCTTGAGGCCGAAGGCCACATTGGCGCGCACGTCGAGATGGGGGAACAGCGCGTAATTCTGGAACACCACCCCCACGTCCCGCTTGTGGGGCGGGCGGCGGGTGATGTCCTCACCGTCCAGCACCACGCCCCCGCGATCCGGCTTCATCAGCCCGGCGACGATGCGCAGCAGCGTGGTCTTGCCACAACCGGAGGGGCCGAGCAGCGAGATGAACTCGCCGCGCGCGACGCTGAGATCCACGCCGTCCAGCACCCGCGCGGGGCCGAAGGTCTTCTCCGCCCCGCTGATCTCAAGAAAGCCGGCGGCACCCGCCGGCGGGCCGGACTGCGCTCCGGAGGCTGCCGCGCCCATGGCTCAGAGCGCCATGTCGCGGTCCCACCGCGACACCCATTTCGAGCGCTCGGCGGCCACATTGGCCCAGTCGATCTGGATCACCTTCAGGTCCGCCGGCAGCCCGGCGGGCTTCGGCGTCGCCTTGTTGGCGCCGAGCGAACTGGTGGGGCCGGCCAGCTGCGCCTGAAGCGGCGCGCTGAGCAGTTCGTTGACATAGGCATAGGCGAGGTCCGCCTGCGGCCCGCCCTTCACCACCGCGATGCCGGACGGCATGGCGAACACGCCTTCCTTCGGCGCCACCAGATCGATGGGCGCGCCGGCCGCCTTGCGCTCGCTGGCATGGGAGGACATGGCCGGGCCGATCATCAGAGCCTCGCCCTGCTCCAGCAGGTTATAGGCCTGCGGCATCTGCGTGTAGATGGTGAGCAGGTTCGGCTTGAGGGTCGCGAGCTTCCTGAAGCCGGCCTCGGCATCCTTCTGCCCCGCCTCCAGCGGCACCCCTGCGGCGAGCGCGGCGGCGATGAAGATGAGCGGCAGCCCCTCGGTGTTCTGCGGCGAGGGGATGACGATGCGGCCCTTGTATTTGGCCTCGAACAGATCCGCCCAGGAGGCGGGCGGGGTCTTCATCTCGGTCTTGTTGTAGGCGATGCCCAGCCAGGGCTGGAGATAATTGGCCCACATGCCGTCCATGTGCACGGCGCCGGCGACGAGATCGGCCAGATTGGGCACCTTGGCGACCGTCAGGGGCTCCAGCAGGCCTTCCTTGACGGCGAGGATCATCACGGGATCGTCCATCTGCACGACGGACATATACTGCGCGCCCTTGTTCTTCTGCATCTTCTCCAGGTTCACCAGAGACTTGGTGCCTTCGAACAGGACCTTGCACTTGTACTTCTTCTCGAAGGCCGGGGCGACGATGGACTCGACCCACGGCTTGTGGCTGGCCGCGCCGCCCACCACCAGTTCCGCCGTCTGCGCCCGCAGCACGGCCGGCGCCATGAGCACCCCCGCCGCGCCCAGACCCAGTTTCAGGACATCGCGACGGCCAGGGCCGCCCTTGATCTGCTGCGCCATGACTTGACCTTTCCCGGATCGAAAGAAACCAGAACCAACCTGTCCACCTCCAAAGCAACGAGCATGCCAGCCGGGAGACGGCACAACCTCAACCGCAGAATATTGATATTTCTCAAACTGTTGTCCGGGATCACACCGCCTGCGTGCAGGCTGGCGGCCAGGGTGCTGACGGGCTCAAAATTGTGCACAATTGGCGTCATTTTATGCACGATCGTTTCGCACGCACTCTGGACGCGGCCGGCAGATTGGAGTGATGTGCCGGAAAGACCCTTCCTCACCTGATCCGAGGCCATGGACGAAACCGCCATTCACGCCGTGCTGACCCGCGTTCTGCTGTCGGGGCGCCTGCCCGGAGGCACGAAGCTGGGCGAGCATCGCCTCGCGGAGATTTTCGGCGTCAGCCGCGAGCGCATCCGCAAGGTGCTGCACCGGCTGGGGCATGAGCGGCTGATCGAGGTGGTAAAGAATCGCGGCGCCTTCACGCTGGCGCCGGACCCCGCTGAAATTCATGTGGTGTTCGAGGCCCGCCGCATTCTGGAAAGCGGCATTGCCGGCCATCTCGCCGAAAGCCTGTCGCCGCAGCAGGTGGAAACCCTTCGGGCGCATGTGGAGCAGGAGAACGACGCGCTGAAGCGCGGCGACCGGAAGACCTGGCTGAAGCTCTCGGCCGAATTCCACTTCCTGCTGGCGGCCATGACGGGCAATCCGGTCATCATCCAGCAGGCGCAGGAACTGGTGGGGCGAACCACCATGCTGGTCGCCTTCTATGAGAACAGTGCCGGCGCGCAATGCGGCTGCGCGGAGCACCGCACCATCTTCCG
>NCCY01000213.1 GCA_002279855.1 Rhizobiales bacterium 12-68-15 | reverse complement strand
CAACGGAGCCCACCGAATGCAGCGCCTCGAACTTGCTCCCGGCCTCATCTGGTGGCCGGGCCATCTGGACCGCCCGGCGCAGGAGCGCCTGCTGGCCGCGGTGGAGCGCGCGCTGGAGGAGGCCCCGCTGTTTTCCCCCCGCATGCCGAGGACCGGCCAGCCGTTTTCGGTACGCATGAGCAATTTCGGTCCGCTCGGCTGGGTGGCGGATGAAGCCGGCTATCGCTATCAACCCTTCCATCCGGACACCCGCCGAAGCTGGCCTGATTTTCCCGCCGACGTGCTGGAGGCGTGGCACGCCCTGACGGGATGGACAGCCCCGCCCGAGGCCGGCCTGATCAACTGGTACGGGCCGGAGGCCAGGATGGGCCTGCATCAGGACCGGGACGAGCAGGACTTCACGGCCCCCGTGCTCTCGCTGTCGCTGGGCGATACCGCCGTCTTCCGCTTCGGCGGGGATACGCGGCGCGCGCCCACCCGCTCCATCCGCCTCGCCTCCGGCGATGCGCTGCTGATCGGCGGGGACAGCCGCCTCGCCTTCCACGGCATCGATCGCATCCTGCCGGGCACCTCCACCTTGATGGGGCAGCCGGGACGTTTCAACCTGACCCTGCGGCGGGTCACCCCTCCGTGACCCTCAAGAAGCGGGCGAAGCGCATTGCCCCGTCACGCTTGCGCCCCCATTTGAACGCAAGACCGAACCGAACCCTCACCACCGGGAGTAGCCTATGCGCTTCGCGCTCGCCGTCCTCGCCTCGCTGATGCTCGGAGGGTCTGCATTCGCGGCGGACCCCGTCTTTCCGCGCGGGGCGTCCGTCGGGCTCGTACCGCCCCCCGGCATGGTGGAAAGCTCCACATTCTCCGGCTTCGAGGACCCCGCGCGCGGCGCGGCGATCCTGCTGGTGGAGATGCCGCCGCAGGCCTATGACCAGGTGACCGCCGGCTTCACTGACGCGGCGCTCGCCACCAAGGGCATCCTCGCCGAAAGCCGGTCCTCGCTGCCGCTGGGCGATGTGAAGAACCTGCTGCTGGTGGGGCGCCAGCACGCGGGCAGCGCGGTTGCGCGCAAGTGGATCCTGGTGGCGGGGACCAGCACCGCCACCGCCCTCGTGACGGTGCAGGAGCCGGCTGCCGGCGCGCCGGCGCTCAGCGACGAGGAAATCCGCAAGACCCTCATGACGCTCACCTTCCGCCAGCCGCCCTCGCCCGAGGAGCAACTGGCGAACCTGCCGTTCAAGCTCGATGACCGCGCCGGCTTCCGCCTCGTGAAGGTGATCGGCAATACGGCGGCGATCATGACCGAGGGTCCGAAGGATGTGATCGACGGGGCGGAACAGCCGGTGTTCGTGGTGGGCGTCGGACCGGGCGCCCCGCGCGAGGACGAGCGCCAGCAGTTCGCGCTGCGGGCGTTCTCGTCTGTGCCCGGCATCAAGGACCTGCGCATCGAACGCGCCGAGCCGCTGCGCATCGGCGGGCAGCCGGGCTTCGAGATCATGGCATCCGGTAAGGAAGCCGTCGGCACGGCCGACGTGAAGGTTGTGCAGTGGATCCGGTTCGGAACCAGCGCCTATATCCGCATGCTCGGCATCGTGAGGCAGGCTGACTTCACCGAGGTCTATCCGAAGCTCCGCGCACATAGCCGGACTGCACAACCTGGACCACGGTGCCCGAAGGCACGCTCTCGTCAGGCACTTCGAACATGGCCTGGTGGTGGTTGGGGTTGAAGCGCTCGCCCTTGGGTTCAAGCTTGCGCACGCCGTGCTTTTCCAGCGCCTTCTGGAGGCTGCGCTCGGTCAGTTCCAGCCCCTCGATCAGGCCCTTGAGCGCCCCTTCCGCCTTGGCCTTGGCGTCCGGCTCCAGAGCGCCGAGTGCGCGGCCGAGATCATCGGCCACATTCAGCATGTCGCGGGCGAAGGCGGAAATGCCGTAGCTGCGGGCGTCCGCCACTTCCTTGTCGGCGCGGCGGCGGACATTCTCGGCCTCGGCGAAGGCCCGCAGGAACTTGTCCTTGAACGTCGCCACTTCGCCTTCGAGCCGTTCCCGCTCCGCGGCAAAAGCGTCCGAATTGCCCAGTTCCGTCATTTCGGCGCCCTCAGGGTCCCGCGACGGATCGGTGCCCGGCCCGGCGGGCGCACCACCCATTTCGCTCATGCGCAATTCCTCGTTCGGTCTGGAAGCGCGCGTCCACCTGCGGGTCGCGCGCGAAATTTCGTTCCGCATATCGGGGTGCGGGCGCCAAAAATCAAGCGGAGTCGGAACCGGGAGCCCCGAGCACGCGGCTCACCACCCGGGCGGTGAAGTCCACCATAGGGACGATGCGGCCATAATTGAGCCGCGTCGGCCCGATGACACCGAGCACTCCCACCACCCGGCCCTGCCCGTCCCGATAGGGCGCCACAATGGTCGAGGAGCCGGAAAGCGAAAACAGCCGGTTCTCCGAGCCGATGAAGATGCGCATGCTCTGCGCCTCCTCGGCGAGGCCAAGCAGATCCACAAGTTCGCGCTTGGATTCAAGGTCGTCGAACAGAAGGCGCACGCGCTCCAGGTCCTCCAGCGCCCGGAGGTCCTCCAGCAGCTTCGACTGGCCACGGACGATCAGGCGCCGCTCGGCCACTTCGCCCCCCGACCAGGAGGCAAGGCCGGCTTCCACCACCCGCGCGGTCAGTTCATCCAGTTCGCGGCGCAGTTCGGACAGCAGGGTCTGCGCCTCGCCGCGCGCCTCGCCCAGCGTGCGTCCGCGGATGCGGGCATTGAGAAAATTGCTCGCCTCCACCAGCGCGGAGGCCGGCAGACCGGGCGGCAGAGGCAGCATGCGGTTTTCCACCTGCCCGTCTTCGGATACCAGCACCACCAGCGCCCGTGCGGCATCCAGCGGCACGAACTCCACATGCTTGAGCCGCGGGTCGGTCTTGATGGTGGTGACCACCCCCGCCCCGCGCGACAGGCCGGACAAAAGGTTCGAGGCCTCCTGCAGCACGCCATCCACCGTGTAGCCCTTGGCGGCGGCGGCCACCTGGGTCTCGATGGAGGAGCGGTCGCGCTCCGAAACGTCGCCCATTTCCAGCAGGGCATCCACGAAGAAGCGCAGGCCCTGCTCGGTGGGAAGCCGGCCGGCGCTGGTGTGCGGGGCATAGATCAGGCCCGCCGCCTCAAGATCCGCCATCACGTTGCGGATCGAGGCCGGCGAGAGCGACATGGGAATGAGGCGCGAGAGATTGCGCGACCCGACCGGCTCGCCGGTGGCGAGATAGCTTTCCACGATCTGCTTGAAGATTTCCCGCGAACGCTCGTCGATATGTGCGAGCGCGGCGGAACCGGGAAATATGAGCGGGTTGAGCGGCACGAGGGTCATTCCGATTCATGTGGCGGGGCGGCGTCCGGCTCAAGGCACCGCCGGCCCTCCTCTTCACTGTGGGACGGCACGGGCCGCCCTTCAAGGGCCCGCTCCTAAAACCGCCCCCTTACGTTTTTCAAGGATCGGACAGACGAATGCGCCCCAGCCGACGCGCCAGCGACGAAATGCGTGCCGTTTCCTTCGAGCGGGGCGTGCTGCGCCATGCCGAAGGCTCCTGCCTCGTGAAGTTCGGAGACACGCACGTCCTCGTCGCCGCGACGCTGGAAGAGCGCCTGCCGCCGTGGCTGAAAGGCCAGGGCCGGGGCTGGGTGACGGCGGAATATGCCATGCTGCCCCGCGCGACGCTGGAGCGCACCCGTCGGGAATCCACGCAGGGCAAGCAGTCCGGCCGCTCGCTGGAAATCCAGCGCCTGATCGGCCGCTCGCTGCGCACCGTCACGGATCTGGTGGCGCTGGGCGAGCGCCAGATCACCATCGACTGCGACGTGCTCCAGGCGGACGGCGGCACCCGCACCGCCGCGATCACCGGCGCCTGGGTGGCGCTGCATGAATGCCTCACCTGGATGCATTCCCGCTCCATGGTGAAGCACGTGCCCCTGCGCGACCACGTGGCCGCCATCTCCTGCGGCATCTATAACGGGACGCCGGTGCTCGACCTCGATTATGCTGAGGACAGCGTCGCCGACACCGACGCCAATTTCGTGATGACCGGCAAGGGCGGCATCGTGGAAATCCAGGGCACGGCGGAAAAGACGCCGTTTTCCCAGGACGAGCTTCTGAACCTTCTCGGCCTCGCCCGCGGCGGCATCGAGCAGCTGGTTCAGCTCCAGAAGGCGGCGGTTGCCTGATGTCGCACCGCCGCCTGACCGACCGGGTGGTCATCGCCACGCACAATCCCGGCAAGCTGAAGGAGATGCAGGAGCTTCTGGCGCCCTACGGGATCGCGGCGGTCTCCGCCGGCGAGCTTGGGCTGCCGGAGCCGGAGGAGACGGGAACCACCTTCTCCGCCAATGCCCGCATCAAGGCGGAGGCGGCGGCGCAGGCCGCGCAGCTTCCCGCCTTCGCCGATGACAGCGGCCTGTGCGTCGATGCGCTGGGCGGACAGCCGGGCATCTATTCCGCACGCTGGGGCGGCCCCGACAAGGACTTCCAGATGGCCATGGACAATGTCCAGGCCCTCCTCATCACCGTGGATGCCCTGACCGCCGAAAAGCGCCGGGCACAGTTCGTCTCGGTTCTCTGCATTGCGTGGCCGGACGGCCATGTGGAGGAGTTCGAGGGCGTGGTGAAGGGGACACTGGTCTGGCCGCCGCGCGGAACGCGCGGCTTCGGCTATGATCCGATGTTCGTGCCGGAGGGCTTTACCCGCACCTTCGGCGAGATGACCTCGGAAGAGAAGCACGCCATGCCGCCGCTGGGCAAAGGCCTCTCCCACCGCGCCCGCGCCTTCCGGCTTCTGTCGGCCGCCTGCCTCGCAGCGGACGCCGCCGAGTGACGCTGACCGGCGCCCCGCCCGAAATCCTGCCGGCGCGCGAGGGGGGCTTCGGGGTCTATGTGCACTGGCCGTTCTGCCTCGCCAAATGCCCCTATTGCGACTTCAACAGCCATGTGCGCCACGCCCCGCCGGATCAGGCGCGGTTCGTCGCGGCCTTCCGGCGCGAGATCGCCCATATGCGGGCGCTGCACGGACCGGCCGAGGCGGACACCGTCTTCTTCGGCGGCGGCACGCCCTCGCTCATGGCGCCGGAAACGGTCGGCAGCATCCTTGAGGCCATCCATGACGCCTGGCCCATCGCGGCCGATGCGGAAATCACGCTGGAGGCCAACCCGACCAGTGTCGAGGCCGCACGGTTCCGGGGCTACCGGGCTGCGGGGGTTAACCGTGTGTCGCTTGGCGTTCAGGCGCTCGATGACGGGGAACTGAAGGCGCTGGGGCGCATGCACAGCGTCGCGGAAGCGCTGGAAGCGGTTGCCATCGCCCGTGCCGCGTTCGAGCGGGTGTCGTTCGACCTGATCTATGCTCGGCCGCGCCAGACCCCGGAAAGCTGGGCGGCGGAGTTGCGGCGGGCGCTGGCGGAAGGGTGCGAGCATCTCTCGCTCTATCAGCTCACCATCGAGCCGGGCACCGCGTTCGAGAAGCTCTACTCCGCCGGCAAGCTGATCGTGCCGGACGATGACCACGCCCGCGCCCTGTGGGACGTGACGCAGGAGATCACCTCGGCCGCCGGCATGCCGGCCTATGAAATCTCCAACCACGCCCGCGCGGGGGCGCAGGCACGGCACAATCTCGTCTACTGGCGCTACGGCACCTATGCCGGCATCGGTCCCGGTGCCCATGGGCGCCTCGCGGCAGGCGCCGACCGTCTCGCCACCTTCACGGAACGCCAGCCGGAGCGCTGGCTGGAAGCGGTGGAGGCGCAGGGCCACGGCATCGTTTCCGAGGAGCGGCTTGAACCCGAGATCCAGGCGGACGAGATGCTGCTGATGGGGCTGCGGCTCGCCGAAGGCATCGATCTCGACCGCCACGCCCGTCTCGCCGGCCAAGGGCTGGATGCCGCCCGCATCGATGCGCTGGCCGCCGAGGGTCTGGTGGTGCGCACCGGGCAGAGGCTCCGGGTGACGGCATCGGGCTTCCCGGTACTGAATGCCGTGATCACCGAACTGGCGCGCTGAGCGCCGGAGGCGCCCTGCCCAGCCTCATCGCTCGGCGCGGGCGATCACCTGCATCAGTTCCTCGACCTTCTTCCTCTGCTCCTCCGCATCCCCCGACGCGATGGCATGGGCGACGCAATGAGCCACATGGTCCCGCAGCACCTCCTCCTCGACGCGGCGCAGGGCGGCGCGCACGGCGGATATCTGCGTGACGATGTCGATGCAGTAACGGCCGTCCTCCACCATGCGCGCAATGCCGCGCACCTGGCCCTCGACACGGCTCAGACGCTTGGAAACGGAGGCTTTGGCTGATGGTCCCATGGACTTGCTAAGTACCCCCCTGGGGTATAAACCGCAAGCAGGAAGCGTTTCGGCGCGGCACCGCCACGATCTCCTCCTTGAGGAACCGCAAGGCAAAGCCGCACCACAAAGGCTGGTATGGGCAGATGAGCCACAATCACACGTCCTCCCCGACCCCGCACGCGGGCGGACCACCCTCCTGCTGCTCCGCCCCGCCCCCGCTTGACCTGACGCCCCCGAAGAAGACGGAAAGCTGCTGCGCCGCGCCTGTGGCCGCCGTGCCTGCGCCGTCCGGCTCCTGCTGTGGCGGACACGGTGGACCGGCCGCCGCAGACGGGCACCGGATGAAGGACCCGGTGTGCGGGATGGATGTGGACCCCGCCACCGCGAAACATCACGCACGGCACGAGGGCACCGACTTCCATTTCTGCTCCGCCGGCTGCAAGACCAGGTTCGAGGCGGATCCGGAGCGCTATCTCTCCGGCAAGCCGGCGCCTGCGGCGGCGGTACCGGAGGGAACGATCTTCACCTGCCCCATGCATCCCGAGGTGCGGCAGGAAGGCCCCGGCTCCTGCCCGATCTGCGGGATGGCGCTGGAGCCGGAACTGGTCAGCCTCGACGATGCCCCCAATGCGGAACTGGTGGATTTCACCCGCCGCTTCTGGATCGGCCTCGTCCTGACCCTTCCGGTGTTCGTGCTGGAAATGGGCCAGCACCTCCTCGGCCTGCATCTGCTGCCGCAGCAGACCTCGAATTATGTCCAGTTCGCCCTCGCCACCCCGGTGGTCCTGTGGGCCGGCTGGCCGTTCTTTGAACGGGGGGCGGCCTCGCTGCGCAGCGGCCACCTCAACATGTTCACGCTGATCGCGCTCGGCACCGGCGTCGCCTATCTCTACAGCCTCGCAGGCACCTTCGGCCCCGGCCTGTTCCCGCCCGCCTTCCGGGCGCACGGAGCGGTGCCGGTCTATTTCGAGGCGGCGGCGGTCATCACCGTGCTGGTGCTGCTGGGCCAGCTTCTGGAATTGCGCGCCCGCGAGCGCACCTCGGGCGCCATCAAGGCGCTGCTGGGTCTCGCGCCGGCCACCGCCCGCCGCATCACTCCCGACGGGGAGGCAGACGTGCCGCTGGAAGCCGTTGCCGTCGGCGACCTGCTGCGGGTCCGCCCCGGCGAGAAGGTGCCGGTGGACGGCATCCTCACCGACGGCCGCTGCGCGGTGGACGAAAGCCTCCTCACCGGAGAATCCATGCCGGTCACCAAGACGGCCGGCGACCGTGTGGTGGCCGGCAGCCTCGCCACGGGCGGCTTCGTCATGCGGGCGGAGAAGGTGGGGCGCGACACGCTGCTCGCGCGCATCGTCCAGATGGTGGCACAGGCCCAGCGCTCGCGCGCGCCGATCCAGCGCCTTGCGGACAGCGTGGCCGGCTGGTTCGTGCCGGTGGTGATCGCGGCCGCCCTCATCGCCTTCGCGGTGTGGATGTGGGTGGGGCCGGAACCGCGCCTCACCTTCGCGCTGCTGGCCGCCGTCTCCGTTCTCATCATCGCCTGCCCCTGCGCGCTGGGGCTCGCCACGCCCATGTCCATCATGGTGGGCATCGGGCGCGGGGCGCAGGCCGGCGTGCTGGTGCGCGATGCGGCGGCGCTGGAAACCATGGCACGGGTGGACGTGCTGCTCATCGACAAGACGGGCACGCTCACCGAGGGGCGCCCCCGCGTCATCAATGTCCGCCCGCTCACCCTGCCGCGCGATGAACTGCTGCGCCTTGCGGCAGGGCTGGAGGCAGCGAGCGAGCATCCGCTGGGCGCGGCCATCGTGGCGGAGGCACACACCCGCAGGCTTTCCCTTCCGCCGGTCTCGGATTTCGTGACGGAGGCCGGCAAGGGGGTGACAGGCAATGTGGACGGCCGCACGGTCGCCATCGGGCAGACCGCCTTCATGGCCGGGATCGGCGCGTCAACCGACGCGCTCGGCGCCGAGGCCGACCGGCTGCGCACGGCCGGCGCGACCGTGGTGTTCGTGGCGGTGGACGGCGCCCTCGCCGGCCTCATCGCCATCGCCGACCCGGTCAAGCGCACCACCCCGGACGCGCTTGCCGCGATCCGCGAGGCGGGCATCCGCGTGATCATGCTGACCGGCGATGCGCGGGCGACCGCGGAAGCGGTGGCGCGGCAGCTGGGCATCACCGAGGTGGAGGCGGAAGTTCTGCCCGAACACAAGGCGGCCCATGTGGCGCGCCTGAAGGCGGAAGGCCGCGTGGTGGCCATGGCCGGCGACGGGGTGAACGACGCCCCCGCGCTGGCTTCGGCGGATGTGGGCATCGCCATGGGCACCGGCACCGACATCGCCATGGAGAGCGCCGGCATCACCCTGTTGCACGGAGACCTCGCCGGCATCGCCCACGCCCGCTCGCTGTCCCGCGCCACCATGCGCAACATCCGGCGCAA
>NCCY01000212.1 GCA_002279855.1 Rhizobiales bacterium 12-68-15 | reverse complement strand
CGCCGCCTGATCCTGCGAGCCGGGTCAGTCGCGGTCCCAGCGGGCGGCGGCGGTGTCGTCGCTGTCCTTGGCTTCGACCCAGCCCCCGCCTGCGGCGCGTTCTTCCTTCTTCCAGAAGGGCGCGCTGGTCTTCAGCCAGTCCATCAGGAAGGCGGCGGCCTCGAAGGCCGCATCGCGGTGGGCGGAGGCGGTCACCACCAGAACGATGGGCTCGCCCGGCACGATGCGCCCGTAGCGGTGGATGATGGTGGCGCCGAACAGCGGCCAGCGGCCGCGCGCCTCGTCCAGCAGGCGCTCCATCTGCTCTTCCGCCATGCCGGGATAATGCTCCAGCACGAGGGCGGCGAGCGGCCCGCCTTCGCCGGTCTCGCTCTTGTCGGCCCGGCACAGCCCGCTGAAGGACACGACGGCGCCCACATCCCCGTCGCCCGAGAGCCGCGCAATCTCCCGCGCGGTATCGAAGGGTTCGGCGGTGACGCGCACTGTGAAGGGCAAGGCAGAGGCGGGCGGAGCGGACATGGTGCTCATCCCCCCGTCATGGGCGGGAAGAAGGCGATTTCCCGCGCGGTGCCGAGTTCCGCGTCGGGCTTCACATGGCGCCGGTCCAGCGCGGCGCGAACCACGGCGGGATCGGCGAAGGCATGCGCATGGCTTTCGCTGCGCCCGGCCAGCCAGCGCGCGAGATCGGCCACCGTGCGCACCTCGGCGGGCGGGGCGACCTCCTCCTCGGCACGCCCGACCCGCTCCCGCAGCCAGGCGAAATAGAGGACGCGCATTACGGCTCCTCCATCAGATGCCGGGCGCCGGCACGGAAATAGTCATAGCCGGTATAAAGCGTCAGCACCGCCGAGACCCACAGCAGGGTGAGGCCCGCGAGGCTGATGCCGGGGACGATCTTGTCCCCCGCCGGCCCGGCCAGCAGGAAGCCGACCGCCACCAGTTGCAGCGTGGTCTTCCACTTGGCGAGCCGCGAGACGGGGACGCTGACCCGCAGCTCGGCGAGGAATTCCCGCAGTCCCGAGACAAGAATCTCACGACAGAGGATGACCACCCCGGCCCACAGCGACCAGCCCCGGATGGTGCCGTCGGAGGCCAGCATCAGCAGGCAGATGGACACCAGCAGCTTGTCGGCGATGGGGTCCAGCATGCGGCCGATGGCCGATTGCTGCGACCATGCGCGGGCGAGATACCCGTCGAAGAAATCGGTAACGGCGGCGGCGATGAACAGGCCGAGCGCCACCCAGCGCAGCCAGATGCCGCCTTGCAGGATGTCCGCCCAGAACAGGCAGGCGGCGACGAGCGGCACCGCCGCGCACCGGGAATAGGTGAGCAGGTTCGGCAGCGACAGGGCGCGGCCACGCCCGGATTCGGGCGGAGAGGCGGGGCGTGTCTGTGCGGGGGCCATGTTCATTCAATCGGTCCGGGGCCGGGGGCGACCCTGATCAAAAAGGATGCACCGCCCGGACGGCAAGGTCGAGCCGGTGATATGGCCGCATCACTGAGACGGCCGCTCGTGGAAATAGCCGTATATGGCCAGTGCCGTCGAGGCATTGATTCCCTCCACCCGTTCGAGATCCGCGAGCGAGGCGCGCTCGATGGCCTTCAGCGTTCCGAAATGCCGCAGCAGCGCACGCTTTCTCGCCGGCCCGACGCCGGGAATCGCCTGAAGCCCGGCTTCCGATATGTCCTTCTTGCGACGTGCCCGATGGGAGCCGATGGCGAAGCGATGGGCCTCGTCCCGCAGCCTCTGGATGAAATAGAGCACGGGGTCGCGCGGTTCCATGCGGAAGGGCTGGCGGCCGGGAATGTGGAACAGTTCCCGCCCGGCTTCCCGGTCCATTCCCTTGGCGATGCCCACCAGCGGCACGTCGGTGACGCCCAGTTCCTCCGCGATCGCCCGCGCCGCATTGAGCTGGCCGAGGCCGCCGTCGATGAGCACAAGGTCGGGCCATGGCGAGGCGGCGGGCGCGGCGTCCGCCTCGGTGTCCACGTCCGGCGTCGGCATGGCGTCCGTTCCGGATTCGCTCGCGGATTGCGCACCGGCCGCGCGCGGGGCTTCCTTCAGCAGGCGGGCGAAGCGGCGGCGCAGCACCTCGCGCATCATGCCGTAATCGTCGCCGGGTGTGAGGTCCGCCGACTTGATGTTGAACTTGCGGTACTGGGTCTTGATGAAGCCTTCCGGCCCCGCCACGATCATGCCACCCACCGCATTGGTGCCCATGATGTGGGAGTTGTCGTAGACCTCGATGCGGCGCGGCGGAGCCTTGAGGCCGAACGCCTCGGCCACGCCCGCCAGCAGGCGCGCCTGGGTGGCGCTTTCCGCCAGCTGACGGCCCAGCGCCTCGCGGGCATTCTGGAGCGCGTGGTCCACCAGGTCCTTCTTCTCGCCCCGCTTCGGCACGGAGAGTTCCACCCGGTAGCCGGAGCGTTCGCTCAGCGCCTCGGCGATCAGCTCCTGCTCCTCCACCTCATGGCTGAGCAGGACGAGGCGGGGGCAGGGCTTGTCCTCATAGAATTGCGACAGGAAGGCGCCCATCACCTCCGCCTCGGTGAGGGAGCGGTCGGCGCGGGGATAATAGGCGCGGTTGCCCCAGTTCTGGCCGGTGCGGAAGAAGAACACCTCGATGCAGGTGGCGCCGCCCTGCTGGTGGCAGGCGAACACGTCCGCCTCCTCCACGGAGCGCGGATTGATTCCCTGCGATCCCTGCACGGCGGAGAGGGCGGCGAGGCGATCCCGAAGCCTCGCCGCGCGCTCGAATTCCAGCGCCTCGGAGGCCTCCTCCATCTCGCGCGCGAGATGCTCCTTCACGGTGCGCGAGCGCCCGGACAGGAAGGCGCGGGCCTCGCGCACCAGTTCGGCATAATCGGGCGCCGCGATCTCGCCCGTGCAGGGGCCGGAGCAACGCTTGATCTGGAACAGCAGGCAGGGCCGCGAGCGATTCTCGTAATAGCTGTCGCTGCACGAGCGCAGCAGGAAGGCGCGCTGGAGCGCATTGATGGTGCGGTCCACCGCCCAGACGCTGGCGAACGGGCCGTAATAGTCGCCCGGACGGTTGCGCGCGCCGCGATGCTTGGTGATCTGGGGTGCCGGATGGTCGCCGCTGATGACGATATAAGGAAACGACTTGTCATCGCGCAGCAGCACGTTGAAGCGCGGCTTCAGCTGCTTGATGAGATTGGCCTCGAGCAGCAGCGCTTCCGGCTCCGTGCGGGTGGAGACGAATTCCATGCTGCCGGTGGCCGCGATCATCCGCGCGATGCGGTTGGTGTGGCCGACGGGGCGGGTATAGCTCAGCACCCGCTTCTTGATGCTCTTCGCCTTGCCCACATAGAGAACGGTGCCATCGGCGGCGAGCATGCGGTAGACGCCCGGGCCGTTTGGCGCGTGGCGCGCGGCCTGCGCGATGGCGGCACGGCCGGAGGCCAGCGGGCCGGGCGCGACCTCACCTTCTTCTTCGCTTGAGACGAACAGGAGGGCTTCGTCTTCCCCTTCCTCGGCGGCGTCGGCGACGGGTTCCGCAGAGGGGGGAGAATCGATGTCGAGATTCGGCTCGGGGGCTCGTGGGGCGCGGGCGCTCATGGCCCTCAGTTAAGGGTTCCGGGCGCGCAGGGCCAGAGGGCAGGGCGCTTCACCGCCCGTTCACCATGCCTGCTCACCGACCGTTCACCACGCCGCGCATTTCCCGGACCGCGCCCCCCGGCAGCCAGACTTCGTTTTCCATTTGGGCCTTAAGGCTCAAGTCAATCGCGCGGCTGAGGCCGTCGGTTTTCGGAGGATGAGACGATGAAGCACCGCTTGTTGGCGGCTCTGGCGAAAGTGGGTGCGGGCCTCGGGGCCGGCCTGTGCGCCTTCGCCCTGCCGGCGGCCGCTGCGGACATGAATGGCGGCTACGGGTACGGCTATGCGCCCGCGGCCGCCGCTGCAGGGCCTGTGTCCTGGAACGGGTTCTATGTGGGCGCCAATACCGGCTATGGCTGGGGCACCTCGGGTCCGTATTCCCCGAGCGGTTTCCAGGGCGGCATCCAGGCGGGATACAATTGGCAGTTTCCCGGCTCCGGTTTTGTCGCCGGGCTGGAAGGTGGCCTCGATTTCACGAACATCAGCGATGGTGCGTACAGCGTGAATTATCTGGGCCTTATCCGTGCCCGTCTGGGATTTGCCTTCGACCGTTTCATGCTGTTCGGCACACTCGGCTACGCCTTCGGCCAAGGACAGTATGAAGTTGCGGGTTTGAGCAATGATCAAACGCACGGAGGCTGGACAATCGGGGCCGGCGGCGAGTTTGCGCTCGATCGCAACTGGAGCGCCCGTGCTGAATATCTGTACGTTGATCTTGGTAGTTCCACGTACAATTCTTTGGCCGGTCCTGCCTCTCTAGGCTTTGATGGAAACATAATCAGGGGAGGCGTGAACTATCGTTTCTAAACCATTAACGCCTTTGAGCCTGCGAAAACCCGCTGCGCCTAAGGATTTGTGACGGCCCTTGATCTGTTTTGTGTCAACTTGTAGGCTGTTAACCACAATCCTGCCCCGTTTTCTTGGATGGGGTGTTGCAGTAGGGTTACAGACGACCAAGCCGACCGGGTGTATATCCCAGTCATCGTGTTTCGTATCTCACTGAAGGAAGTACCCATGTTGAAGCGCGCTCTCGCCGGGATCTCTGCCCTGGCTCTCCTCGGCGGTGCCGCCTCTGCGGCCGACCTCGCCACCAAGTACCCCGTCAAGGCCGTGGCCCCGGTGGTTCCGGTCTTCTCCTGGACCGGCTTCTACATCGGCGGTAACGTCGGTTGGGCGTGGCTGAGCAACGACCTCGTCGTGTCGCCGTCTTATGGCATCCCCGCCACCAGCATCAACGTGGGTGACGCCAACGGCTTCATCGGCGGTCTGCAGGCTGGCTACAACTGGCAGTTCGCCAACAACGTCGTGCTCGGCATCGAAGCCGACATCAACTGGGCCGACCTCGGCGGCAACAGCACCCTGATCGTTGGCCAGGCTGGCATCGCTTCCGGCTCGATCGACTATCTCGGCACCATCCGCGCTCGCCTCGGCTATGCCTTCGACCGCGTGCTGCCCTACATCACCGGCGGTGTGGCTTACGGCAAGACCGATTTCGGCACCATCTATGGCACCAGCACCTCCGAGACCAACTGGGGCTGGGTGATCGGCGCGGGCGTCGAGTACGCCTTCACCAACAACATCACCGCCAAGCTCGAGTACCTGTACATCGATCTCGACGGCTCCACCTACACCATCCCGTCGACCCTGGGCTCCATCCAGGCCGACACCAGCACCTCGGCCCTCAAGGTCGGCGTGAACTACAAGTTCTGATCCTCGGTT
>NCCY01000409.1 GCA_002279855.1 Rhizobiales bacterium 12-68-15 | reverse complement strand
GGCCAGGTGTCGAAGGAAGAGAAGCCGGTCTATGGCCGGCTGTTCCAGACGCCCTTCTCCGACAAGATCCGCAACGAGGTGCACATTCCCACCATTGCGGTGGGCGCCATCTCGGAGGCCGATCACGCCAATTCCATCATCGCCGCCGGCCGCGCGGACCTGTGCGCCATTGCCCGGCCGCATCTGGCGGACCCGTCCTGGGCGCTGCACGAGGCGGCGAAGATCGGCCTGAAGCAGGTGCCGTGGCCGAAGCCCTATCGCTCCGCCAAGGGCCAGTACGAGGCCAATCTCGAACGCGCCGCGCAATAGGGGCCTGCCATGACGGCTTCCACCGAACTTGCCGGCCGCCACGCGCTGGTCACCGGCGCCGGTTCCGGCATCGGGGCCGCTATTGCGCGGCGCCTGTCGCAGGCCGGCGCCCGCGTGACGCTGGCGGGGCGCCGGGAGGCACCGCTGCGCGCGGTGGCCGCCGGCCTGCCGGCCGCTTATGTGGCTGAGGGTTTCGACGTGACCGAGCCGGACGCCATCGCGCACGGGCTTGCCGCCGCCCGTGACGCGTTCGGCCCGGTCTCCATCCTCGTCAACAATGCCGGCGCCGCCGAGACCGCTCCCTTCGGCAAGACGCCGCTGGACCTGTGGCAGCGGGTGATCGCGGTGGACCTGACCTCGGTCTTCCTGGTCACGCAGGCGGTCCTGCCGGACCTCTCGGCCGGCGGGCGCATCATCAATATCGCCTCCACGGCGGGGCTGGTGGGCTATCGCTACGTCTCGGCCTATTGCGCCGCCAAGCATGGCGTCATTGGCCTGACCCGGTCGCTGGCGCTGGAGCTGGCGCGCAGCGGCGTCACGGTGAATGCGGTGTGCCCCGGCTATACGGACACGCCGCTGATCCGCGATGCCATCGCCGCCATCGTCGCCAAGACCGGGCGCAGCGCGGAAGAGGCGCTGGCGGAGATGACCGCCGGCAATCCGCAGCGGCGCCTCATCACACCGGAAGAGGTGGCGGATACCGTCGCGTGGCTGGCATCGCCGGGCGCG
>NCCY01000408.1 GCA_002279855.1 Rhizobiales bacterium 12-68-15 | reverse complement strand
GAGGCGCTGGCGGAGATGACCGCCGGCAATCCGCAGCGGCGCCTCATCACACCGGAAGAGGTGGCGGATACCGTCGCGTGGCTGGCATCGCCGGGCGCGGCTTCGATCAACGGACAGGCGATCGCGATCGCCGGTGGCGAGGTGATGGTGGGATGAGCGAGACACACTTCGCGATGGCGGCCATGAAGCGGGCCTTCAGGGACCACCAGCCGACCCATTTCCGGTTCGAGGCGAGCGCGGACGGCCGCGTCGTCACCATCCGGCTCAACCGCCCCGAGCGCAAGAATCCGCTGACCTTCGACAGCTACGCCGAGCTGAGGGACCTGTTCCGGGCGCTCACCGACGCATCCGACGTGCGCGCCATCGTGCTCACCGGCGCGGGCGGCAATTTCTCCTCCGGCGGCGACGTGTTCGAGATCATCGAGCCGCTCACCCGCATGACCATGCCGGACCTGCTGGCCTTCACCCGCATGACGGGCGATCTGGTCAAGGCCATGCGCCGCTGCCCGCAGCCGATCATCGCGGCGGTGGACGGCATCTGCGCCGGCGCCGGCGCCATCCTCGCCATGGCGTCCGACATGCGGCTTGCGACGCCGGAGGCGAAGACCGCCTTTCTGTTCACCCGCGTCGGCCTTGCGGGCGCGGACATGGGCGCCTGCGGAATCCTGCCGCGCATCATCGGGCAGGGGCGGGCGGCGGAACTGCTGTTCACCGGCCGCGCCATGACCGCCACCGAGGGCCATGCCTGGGGCTTCTACAACGCGCTGCACCCCGCCGACGAGGTGGAAGCCAAGGCCGCCGCGCTCGCCCGCTAGGATTTCCGCCGCGCCTTCGAGGCCTTCGCCGCCAAGGCCAAACCCGCATTCGAGGGCAATTGATGAGCGCGCGCCCCGGCTCCGGCCCCACCCGCGACCCGCTGGACTGGCCTTTCTTTGGCCCCGAGCACCGCGCCTATGCGGGCCGGCTCGACGGCTTCGTGGCGGAAGGCGGCCTCGACGGCCTGACCCATGCGGACGTGGACGGCACCTGCCGCGAACTGGTGCGGCGGCTCGGTGCCGCCCGCCTGCTGGACGGCGCCGTGCCCGCGCCCGAGGCGGACGGCAGCTCCATCCGCTCGCTCCAGCTCTGCCTCGCCCGCGAAACCCTGGCCTGGCATGACGGGCTGGCGGACTTCGCCTTCGCCATGCAGGGCCTCGGCACCGGCGCCATCTCGCTGTCCGGATCGCCGGAGCTGAAGCTCGCCGTGCTGCCGAAGGTGCGCGCCGGCGAGTGGCTTGCCGCCTTCGCCCTGTCGGAGGCGGATGCCGGATCGGACGTGGCCGCCATGGCCTGCGCCGCGCGGGCGGATGGCGCGTCCTATGTGCTGGATGGCGAGAAGACCTGGATCTCCAATGGCGGCATCGCGGATGTCTACACCGTGTTCGCCCGCACGGGCGAGGCGCCCGGCGCGCGGGGCATTTCCGC
>NCCY01000407.1 GCA_002279855.1 Rhizobiales bacterium 12-68-15 | reverse complement strand
GCGCTCTCCAGCGCATCGGCGCGGCTGCGCGTTTCGGCAAGGTCTGCGGACAGGGTGGCGCCCTCGCTCTCCAGACGGGCGATGGTGGCGGCCTGATCGGTGATCCGCGCCTCGCGGGCGGAGAGGGTGGCGTCGAGGCCGTCGCCGCGTTCGGTCTGTGCGGCGAGATCGGCGCGGGTGCGCTCCAGCGCGGCGCGGGTCTCCGCCAGTTCCGCCTGCCGCGCCGCAAGGTCGGTCTCGGTTGCGGCAAGCGTGGTGCGGGTGAGGGCGAGGTCTTCGGTACGCGTCTTCAGCGCCTCTTCCTCGGCGGCAAAGCGCAGGCTGAGCTGTCCGAATTCCTCGGTGATGGCGGCCAGCGCCCGCTCAAGGTCAAGGATGCGCAGCCGGCGCTGCTCAAGCTCGCCGGCATCGGCGCTGATGCGCGCGCGCAGGTCGTCCACCTGTACTTCCAGCCGGCGCTGGCCGAGCGCGAACTGGGCGCGCTGGTGGTCCTTCGCGGCCTGGATCTCGAAGATGGAGACGGGAACCGCCGCTTCGATGCGGCGTGTGGTGAGGCGCACGGCGCGGTTCCAGACCGCGGGCAGGACCATCAGGGCCACAAGCGTCGCCGCAAGGGCGCCGAGGGCAAGGAACATGGCCTGTTCGATCACGCGGAACCTGCGCTTTCAATCCGTCTGTGAAGCCCCCTTCATACGACGCTCCGCGCGCGGGTGCCAGCGCCGGGTGCCGGCGCCAGCGCTGCTTCCGCCGCCGCCAGCCGGCGGCGGCGGGCGCCCGGCCGGATCAGAAGGGGTTCCAGGTGGCCTGGGGCGTGAACTTCAGATAGCCGAGATTGGCCCCGAGCCGCACGCCGACGCCGGAGCGGATCGGCACCACGACGATGTTGTCGGCGGTCAGCGCCGTCATGCCGAAGCCGGCCACCAGATAGGCCGAGCCCGACACGCCGCCGAAGCGGCGGAACACGTCGTCCACCGTGCGCAGGTTATAGACCAGGATCATGGTGCGGGCGCCGTCGCCGCCGAAGTCCCAGCCGAGGGACGGC
>NCCY01000005.1 GCA_002279855.1 Rhizobiales bacterium 12-68-15 | reverse complement strand
CGCGTCACGCTGTCCACGATCAGCAGCACGCTTTCGCCCCGGTCGCGAAAATACTCCGCTACCGCGAGCGCGGCCTGCGGCGCCAGCCGGCGCATCATGGGGCTTTCGTCGCTGGTGGCCACCACCACCACCGAGCGGTGCCGGTTGGGAGCGAGCGGGCCTTCCAGAAATTCGCGCACCTCGCGCCCGCGTTCGCCCACCAGCGCCACCACCACGGTGTCGAAGCCCTGGCAGCGGGCGAGCATGGCGAGGGTGGTGGACTTGCCGACACCGGAGCCGGCGAAGATGCCGACGCGCTGGCCCATGCAGAGCGGCGTGAACAGGTCGATCACCCGCACGCCGGTCTTCAGCGGCTTTTCCACGCGCCCGCGCCGCATGGCGGAGGGGGGCTCGGTATCCAGCGGCATGCGGATATCGCCGCGCGCCAGCGGGGCGAGATCGTCCAGAGGCGCGCCGAGGGCGTTGATGACGCGGCCCTTCCACGACACATCCGGGGTGAGGGTGAGGGCGCCAATGCGGGTGGCGGTGGCACCCATGCCGACGGGCACCCGCTCGTCGAACGGCTTGACCGTCGCGCCGGCGGAATCGATGCGCACCACCTCGCCGATGGTGACGTGTTCCTCGTCCTGAATGCGCACCCGGTCGCCGAGGCGCAGGTGGGCGGAAAGGCCGGCGACGCGCACATGGGTGGGCGCGACCTCGCGGACGCGGCCGCAGACGCGGGCGAACGGCACGTCCTCCAGCCCCCCATCAATGGCGGCGCGCAGCCGGGCGAGGGGATCGGTCTGCATCAGCTGGACGGCCCGAGCTGGGTGATGGCCTGCTGCACCATATCCTCGCTCTGGTTGACGGCCATGGCGGCGCTTTCAAACGCGCGCTGCACCATCATCAGCTTGGTCATCTCCAGGATGGGATTGACGTTCGCGCCTTCCACATAGCCCTGCTTCATCCCCTTGTGGGTGAAGTCGATGACCGTATCAACGGGCGCATTGGGGATGATGCCGGAATTGGAGAAGCGGCCCGGGGGCGGGCCGGGCGCCATTTCGAACATCCCGATGATGCCCACCTGGTTGCCCCCCTGCACGATGGAGCCGTCCACGCCGATGGTGATCGTGCCGGCATCGGGGTCGAGAAGGATGGGGGTGCCGCCGGGATCCAGGACGGAATAGCCGTCGATGGACTGAAGCTCGCCATTGGCCGAAATCTGAAGGCGCCCGTCGCGGGTCAGCACCCGTCCGGCCGGTGTACTGATGCCGAGCCAGGCGTCGCCCTTGATCGCCACGTCGAGGGGGTTGCCGGTATAGTTGGTGGGGCCGGCCTTGAGCTGGGTGAAGACCTCGCCCTCGGTGGGAAAGGCGACCGAACTGCTGCCGAGCTGCTCTACGAGGGATTCGAACTTCACCTCTTCGGCACGATAGCCGGGCGTGCTCATGTTCGCGAGGTTGGTCGCGATCGTTGCCAGCCGCCGCTCCATGGTGGTCTGGGCGGACAGTGCGAGATAGACGGGAGCGGTCATCTCATCCTCCGTATTTCAGATTGAGGATGGACATGGACACATCGAGGCTGGTGTCCTGGAACAGCGAAAGGACGGGCGACGTGCTGACATTGTTGGTCGCGTCCCACATCACGGTGAAGCGCTGGATCATCTTCTGTAGCTTCTCGGGATCTTGCAGGTCCTCGATATCCAGCACCTTGTCGATCATCTTCCTCTGAAGCTCGATGTCGGCACTCGACATCTCCGACGGCAGGTTGAAGACCGTCTTCACCACTTCGGTCAGCGCGCTGTCGGCGAGGATGCCGTAGGCCGATTTCACATCCGGAGCGGCGCGCTCGAAATACAGCGCGAGGCGAACACCCTGATCCTCGTTGCCGGCGTTCTCTTCGAGCGTCTGGCGAAGATACTTGTCCACCACGGGCTGCACCACGTCCGTCGAGGAGGTGGTGGCCTCGCCGCTGGTGGCGAAGTTGAAGGTCTTCGCGAAGTTCACGAAGCGGTCATCATTGAGGCGGTTGGCGAAGGAATCCTTGTCCTCGACGCCGCCCTCGAGGACCTTGCGCATGTAGGCCTTTGCATAGGCCATGTCCTCGAGGCCGAAGGCTTTCATCGCATAGTTGAAGATGCGATAATTGCCGACGAAATCCTCGACGGTCTTGATGCTCGAAATGTTCTCTTTGTAATATTCGGTCTCGCGCGCCACGACCGGATCGGACTGCGTCCGTGCGATCGACTTGTCGATGTCGCGGTTGATCAGATTGAAAGAGGTGAAGGTTGAGGTGGCGTATGTCGAGACCATCTCGCGTCCTCTTTCCGCCCGTCCGGCCAGACAGGCAACCGTGTGTTAACGACAAAGCGCGCCAGCTGTGCGCAGGCGGGCGACGTTTGGACCAGTCTCGCGTGCGAAGCTTGCGCCGGCCTGCCTTGCCCCCGAGGAGGGGCCGGGAGGGCAGGGGAGAGGCGGGAGGGGGTAAATTCCTGAGCCGCATTTCGACGCCAGCTTCGCGCAATCCTGAGCGCCTAGAAATGTTTCTCAGGATCTGGAGGATTTCGGCTTGGGCGTCATCATCGGACTTGTGATCGGGCTCGCCTCGACGCTTGGTGGCTTCGCGGCCATGGGCGGCCATATCGGCGTGATCTGGCAGCCGTTCGAATATGTCATCATCCTCGGCATCGCGCTCGGCACTTTCATCATCGCGAACCCCATGTCCACCATCAAGGACACGGGCGTCAGCATCGGGCAGGCGGTGTCCGGAAATGTGCCGAAGCGCAAGGATTTCCTGGCGCTTCTGGGGCTGCTCTATGCGCTGATGCGCGAACTGCGCTCCAAGCCGCGCAACGAAGTCGAGCAGCACATCGACAATCCGCACGATTCCGCAATCTTTCAGAACTTCCCGCTGATCCTGAAGGACAAGGAACTCACGCAATATATCTGCGACTATGCCCGCCTGATCGTGATCGGCAATGCCCGGTCCCACGAGATCGAGGGGCTGATGGAGCAGGAGATCGCGACCGTCAAGAAGCACAAGATCAAGCCCGCGCAGGCGGTGGGCACGGTGGCCGAGGCGCTGCCGGCGCTGGGCATCTGCGCCGCCGTGCTCGGCATCGTGAAGGCCATGGGCGCCATCGACCAGTCGCCCGAAATCCTCGGGCACTATATCGGCTCCGCCCTCATCGGCACCTTCATCGGCATTTTCTTCTCCTACGCGATCCTTTCTCCGCTGGCCGCCAAGATCAAGGCGACGCGCGAGAAGCAGTGCCAGCCCTACATCATCGTGAAGCAGTCGCTGATCGCCTACATGAATGGCGCGCTGCCGCAGATCGCGCTTGAGCACGGGCGCAAGACCATCTCCTCCGCCGAGCGGCCGACCATCGACGAGGTCGAAAGCGAGGCGATCACCAACGCGCCCTCCGGTGGCGCCATGCAGCAGGCGGCTTGACCATGGGTGCGGCGGCTTCCCATCAGGACATCCGGGACATGCTTCTCGACGCGGCCGGCCTGTCGCTCGACAAGCTGCCGATGCTCAACATCATCTTCGATCGCATGTCGACGTTCTGCGCTGATGCGTTGCGCCAGTATGCAGCCTCGCATGCGTATTTCTCGCTAAGTGAACTGGAGAGCGGGCGCATCGGCGACCAGCTCGACATGTATGAAGGCAACGCCATCGTCGGCGTCTTCCATGTGGCGGAGTGGGACAGCCAGGTGATCGTCGGTTTCGACCGCGACGTGGTATTCACCATGGTCGAGGTGCTGTTCGGCGGCGACGGCTCCGAGCCGCCCATCGACGACGAGCGTTCCTTCTCCAACATCGAGATGCGCATTGCGCAGGCGCTGTTCGTGCAGATGGCCAAGGCGCTCGCCAATTCCTTCGCACTGATCCGGCAGACCACCTTCACCTTCCAGCGTATCGAAAACCGCATGGACTTCGCGGTGATCGGCCGTCGCTCGAACCTCGCGGTCACCGCGAAGTTCCTGCTTCAGGCGATCAATCGCGGCGGCGAGATGTTTGTCATCATTCCGCAGACCGCCCTCTCGCCCATGCGCCAGCAGCTCTCGCGCACCAGTTCAGGCGACACCACGGTGCGCGATCCCGTCTGGACCCGCCACATCCGCAGCGAGGTTAACCGCGCCGAAGTCAAGCTGCGCCTCGTGATGGAGGAGCGCGAGATCACGCTCGGCGAGGCGGCGGAGCTGAAGGTCGGGCAGGTGCTCAAGCTTCAGGCGTCGCCGAAAACCAAGATGAAGCTGGAGAGCAACAAGCAGCCGCTTTTCTGGTGCCATCTCGGCCAGTCCGAAGGCTCCTATGTGGTGAAGATTGAGGACCCGGTGGATCTGGATCAGGAGTTTCTCGATGACATCCTTCCCCGTTGACCTCGTTCTGCTCGTGGCGCTCGTGGTCACCAGCACCGTGGTGGTCATGCTCTATCTGAAGCTGCGCGCCTTGAGCGCGAGCCAGACTGAATATGAGCGGGCCATCGGAGAGACTGCCGCCGCCCTTGAGACGGCGCGCGAGGCCATGGCGGTTCTGAACCGCGAGGGCCGCACCATCATCACGACGCTCGGCAACAAGATCGACGAGGCGCACACCCTCATCGGCGAGCTCGAGCGTCGGCAATTTCCGGTCTCCTCGCCGCGTGGCGGCACCGGGCGGCCTGTCTCTTACGAACGCCGCAGCTGAGCCGGCGGATCAGGGAATTCCTTCAGATGGCCAATTCGAGGGATACAATGGCGTCCTATCTTGCCGAAGGGCTCGATGACCAGGACGGCGGCGCGCCGGAAGCCGGCGCGCCCCGGCCTCCGTCCCAGGAGACGCTCGGCACCGGCAAGGGGCTGGAAGCCCTGATGCGGGTTCCGGTCCAGCTCCAGGTGGTGCTGGGGTCGGCCTCGATGCCCGTGGCCCAGCTCATGAAGCTGGGGCGCGGCGCTGTGGTGCCGCTCGACCATCGGGTGGGAGAGCCCGTGGACATCGTCGTGAATGGCCGCATCATCGCCCGTGGCGAAGTGGTCGTCGTGGAGGACGACAATTCGCGGTTCGGCGTCTCGCTGACCGAGATTGTCGGCCCCGGCGGCGGCGACATCCTCTGATCCGGAGCGCGTAAATGGCCGCGGCAGCTCTTCGTCCCGCAAGCCGGCCTCTTCATGGGCATGAGCGGGTCGCAGCCCTTCTCATGACCATGGGGAAGCCCATGGCGAGCCGGTTGATGAAGTATTTCAACCCGGACGAGCTCAAGATCGTGACGCGGGCGATCGCGGACATGCGCGCGGTCTCCAGCTCGCAGATCGAGGTGGCTGTCGAGGAGTTCGCCACCCAGTTCGCCACCGGCGCGAACCTGTCGGGAACGCCGAGCGATGTCGAGCGCCTGCTGAGCGAGTTCATGCCACCTGAAAAGGTGGCCGAGATCATGAACGACGTGCTTGGCGCGGCGAACCATTCGATCTGGGATCGCATCTCGAGCGTCGCCGAAGGCATCATCGCCACCTATATCCTGAAGGAGCATCCGCAGGTCGCGGCGCTGATCCTGACGAAGGTGAAGCCCGCCTGCGCCGCCAAGGTCATGTCCCATCTTCCGGAGAACATGAGAAACGGCGTCATGCGCCGGATGCTGACGGTGAAGCCGATCGTGGACGAGACGATGTACATCATCGAGCACACCATCCACGACGACTTCATGATGAACCTCGCCCGC
The DNA here is from genome assembly GCA_002279855.1 of Rhizobiales bacterium 12-68-15. Classification (GTDB taxonomy): domain Bacteria; phylum Pseudomonadota; class Alphaproteobacteria; order Rhizobiales; family Xanthobacteraceae; genus Aquabacter. The sequence continues at coordinate 28,177 of NCCY01000005.1, read as the reverse complement.
AACGCGGCGGCCGATTCCCATGCCCGTATCGCCGACATCATCAACAAGATGGAGCGCAACGACATGGACAGCGTGCTCCAGAACCTGAGCGCGACGCGTCCGAAATCGGCGGAAATCCTGAAGGGCCTGCTGTTCACGTTCGACGACATCGTCGGACTGCCGCCGCGCTCCCGGACCACGCTGTTCGACAAGGTGCCGCCGGACAAGGTGGTGCTGGCGCTGAAGGGCACCGATCCGGATTTCCGCGACATCATCCTGGGCTCCCTCGGCGCCCGCGTGCGCCGCATGATCGAACAGGAACTGAATGGCGGAGAGCCCTCGTCGCAGCGCGACGTGCAGGAGGCGCGCCGGGCCATTACGGATCTCGCACTCGATCTCGCGGGCAAGGGTGAAATCGAGCTGAATTCCGACAGCGAAGAAGACGCATACCTGCGGTAGATGCGATGTCGGATGATGAAGACAAGGAAAGCAAAACCGAGGAGGCCAGCGAGAAGAAAATCTCTGACGCTGTCGAGAAGGGCAATGTGCCGTTCTCCCGGGAAGCGACGCTGTTCGCGTCCCTGCTCGGCATCTTTGCCTCCCTGTCCTTCTTTGCAACCACAAAGACGGGAACCTTGACGGAGCGTCTTGCGCATTATGTGGACGATCCAAGCGGCTATCCCATCGCCAATGGCGAGGATGCGCTGGGTCTGATGTGGTCCGCTATCATGATCGGCGCGGAGTTCCTGCTGCCTTTCGTGGTGGTCCTGACCCTGGCGGGGTTGGTGGCCTCGCTGTTCCAGAATGCGCCGAGCCTGGTCCTGGACCGCATCCAGCCGCAATGGTCGCGGATTTCGGTGGTCAAGGGCTGGACGCGGATCTTCGGGAAGCAGGGGCAGGTCGAGTTCGGCAAGTCGCTGTTCAAGTTCGGGGTGATCGCCGCGGTGGTTCTCGCGCTGCTCATGTCGGAGCAGGCGAGCGTGGTGAACGCGCTGTTCACTGATCCGCTGACCATGCCGGCCGTCATGCTCTCGCTGGCGACCCGGCTGATCTCGGCGGTGTGTGTGGCCACCATTGTTCTCGTGGCCGCCGACCTGTTGTGGTCCAGGTTCCACTGGCGCAGCGAGCTGCGCATGACGAAGCAGGAGGTGAAGGAGGAGTTCAAGCAGGCGGAAGGCAACCCGATGATCAAGGCGCGCATGCGCGCCCTGGCTCAGGAGCGGGCGCGCAAGCGGATGATGAGTGCGGTGCCCACCGCATCCTTCGTGATCGCAAACCCCACCCACTACGCCATCGCGCTCAAATATGACCGCACCAAAGGCGGTGCTCCGCAGGTGGTGGCAAAGGGCCTTGATCTGATCGCCTTGAAGATCCGCGAGATCGCGGAGCAGAACGGAATTCCGGTGATAGAAGACGTACAGCTCGCGCGCGCCATGTACAAAGCAGTCGAGGTGGATCAGTGGATTCCCGCTGAGTTCTATCGGCCGGTGGCGAATATTCTTTATTACATTTATTCGAAGGGGAAGGGTGGCCATGCTAAGAAGTGACCGCTTTCTGGATACGCGCTCCCTTCCGGGCCGTGCCATCTTTTCCTATGAGAAAATGCTCGCCGACAGCCTGCGCGGCTTCCTGGCGGAGCTGTGCCTGATCAATGCCGGGGTGTTCATCAATTACATCGAGGAGGAGAAGGGCGAGAACATCAACGACATCGTCGCGTCCTCGGCCGAACTCACCATCAAGCCCGGCCTGCTGCGCTATGGCCGCCACGCCACCGTGGAAAGCTCGTGGGGCTTTCCACCGGAGGTATCCATAGACCTCGAACTGCACCATGCCAGCCTCGCCGCATTTTTCCGCGTGGTGTTCGAAGCGCAGGCCGTAGCGGTGCATCTGGATGGCATCCTGTTCCGCGAAGCCCTTGGCGAACCTGATGAAAATCTCCAGCGCTTCGCCAATGCGCTGGCGGAGTCGCGCCTCGCCTGCCAATAGCCGCCGGCCTCTAGGCGGCGGCGGAATCGGGGCAGCCAGCCTCGTGCAAGGTTCACTTCCTAAAGTTTCCGTCAACGGTGCGGAGACGAACCTTGCAGCCCATCTTCCTTCTTGATCTCGTTTCCAGACATGCCCAATGGGCCACGGTCCGGCAGGCGACGGTTACCGGGAATATTGCCAACGCAAATACGCCTGGCTACACGGCCAAGGAAGTCGAGCCCTTTACCTCCGTCCTCGACAAGACCCACCTCGCCATGGCGAAGACGGCGGACAGCCACATGGATCTGCGCGACAACGGCGTGCGGACCGCGCGTCTTGACGGTGCCGAAACCTGGGCCGTCACCCATTCCGGCAACAGCGTCAGCCTGGATCAGGAGATGCTGAAGGCCGAGGAGATCAACCGCTCCTATACCCTCGACATGAACATCATGCGGTCCTTCCACCGCATGCTCGTCTCCAGCGTGAGGTCGCAAGGATGATCGATCCCCTCAAGGCGGCAACCGCAATCGCAAGCTCCGGCATCCAGGCGCAGAGCACCCGCATGCGGGTGGTGTCCGAGAACATTGCCAATGCCCGGTCCACCGGCGCGGAGCCTGGCTCCGAGCCCTACACCCGAAAGACCGTCCTGTTCTCCCAGATGCTGGACCGGACGCTCGGGGCCAATGTGGTCAAGGTCAAGTCGACCGAGATCGACAAGACCCCGTTTCCCGTCGAGCACGACCCCGGAAATCCCGCGGCGAATGCAGAGGGCATGGTGAAAGTGCCCAACGTCAACATCTCGGTCGAAATGGCGGACATGCGCGAGGCAGGCCGCTCCTATTCGGCAAATCTTCAAATGGTGAAGCAGGTGCGTAACATGGTGGCTATGACCATCGATCTGCTGCGGAGCTAGTCATGATCGACGGTATTTCCTCCTTCAGCAGCGTTCTGCGCACGCCCTCGATGCGTGCCACGGAAGTCGATACCACAGCCGCTTCGGCGGCTGCGGGGGCTGCCGGTGTCGGGGCGCCCGCGCCGGTCGGCACCACCAGCTTCAGCGATGTGTTCGCCGAAGTGGCGAACGGGGCGGTCTCCGCCCTCAAGCAGGGCGAGGCCACCTCCATCTACGGGGTGCAGGGCAAGGCCTCCGTCCAGCGGGTGGTCGAGGCCATCATGACGGCGGAGCAGTCGCTCCAGACGGCGGTTGCGGTCCGTGACAAGGTCGTTGCCGCCTACCAAGAAATTTCCCGCATGTCGATCTGAGGACGGATCATGAGAGCACTGGCCATCGCAGCCACCGGCATGTCGGCGCAGCAGACCAACGTGGAAGTGATCGCGAACAACATCGCGAACATCAACACCACGGGGTTCAAGGCTGCCCGCGCCGAATTCACGGACCTGCTCTATCAGGCGGAGCGGGTCAGCGGCGTTCCCACCGTGGACGGGGCGCTCCCCGTGCCGGAAGGCGCGCGCATCGGCCTCGGCGTCCATACCGTGGGCGTCCGCAACCTGCACATGCAGGGTCCCCTGACCCAGACCGGCAATTCCCTCGATCTGGCGATCAACGGGCGCGGCTGGTTCCAGATCACCAACCCGAACGGCGAGACGCTCTACACGCGCGCCGGCTCCTTCAGCAAGGGGCCGAACGGCGAGCTTGTGACGGGCGACGGCTATCTGGTGGATCCGGCCATTACCTTTCCTAACGATACGACCGAGATCGTCATCAACGACAACGGGCAGGTCTATGTGAACCGGGCCAGCGCGGCGCTGCCGCAGCTCCTCGGCCAGCTGACCCTCGCCACGTTCGCCAATGATGCCGGCCTCGAACCGCTGGGCAACAACCTCTATCGCGAGACCGCCGCATCCGGTCAGCCGCTGGTGAGCAACCCGACGGAAAACGGCACGGGCAAGATCCACCAGAACTACCTGGAAAGCTCGAACGTCGATCCCGTGAAGGAAATCACCGAGCTGATATCGGCGCAGCGCGCGTACGAAATGAACTCGAAGGTCATCCAGGCGGCCGACGACATGGCCGGCGTTGTTTCGAAGGGAATTCGCTGATGACCCGTCTCCTCGCAACGGCCTGCGCACTGGGCCTGTCCCTGTGCATGATCGGTTCTGCCGCAGCGCAGAGCATCGCGGCCCTTGCCGAGGAGGCGCGGCAGGTGCGCGAAAAGACCGCCGTTCAGGAGGCCGCGCCGGCCAAGCCGCGCGCCGGCCAGCCGAACTATCTTGCGGATGTGATCCTGTCGGTCCCTGCCATGGCGATCAGCCCCGGCGAGACCATCACCGACCACATGCTGGAGGACCGGGTCTATACCCAAGCCGAAGCCCTGCGCTATCCGCGTGCGGCCACCCGTTCGGCGCTGGTGGGCAAGGTCGCCAAGCGCATGCTGATGCCGGGCACCCCCGTGCAGGTGTTCGCGGTCGCCGATCCCAAGCTCATCACCCAGGGCGTGCCGGCCACCATCCGGTTCGAGGAGGGGGGGCTTTCCATCCGCGCGGTGGGTATGCCGCTTGAATCGGGCACGGTGGGCGCGGTCGTCCGCCTCAAGAATATCGACAGCGGCCATATGATCACGGGCGTTGTCCAGTCGGATGGCACCGTGAAGGTGGGTGGCTGATGCGCCGCGTCCTCGCCCTTCTTGCCGGTATGGCGGCGCTGCTGCTCGGCGCACAGGAGCCCGTCCTTGCGCAGGGCATGACGCGCATCAAGGACATTTCCTCGATTCAGGGCGTGCGCGAAAACCAGATCATCGGCTACGGCCTGGTCATGGGCCTTCAGGGCACAGGCGACACGCTGCGCAACTCGCCGTTCACCGAACAGGCGATGCAATCCATGCTCGATCGCATGGGCATCAACATCAAGGGCCTGCCCCTGCGGGCGCGCAACATCGCGGCAGTCATCGTCACCGCCAACCTGCCGGCCTTCGCCGGCGTGGGGTCGCGGATCGACGTAACGGTCTCGTCCGTTGGCGATGCCGCGTCGCTGATGGGCGGTACGCTGCTGATGACGCCACTTTCGGGCAATGACGGGCAGGTCTATGCGGTGGCGCAGGGCCAGCTTGCCGTGACCGGCTTTGCCGCCCAGGGCCAGGCCGAGCGCCTGACGCAGGGTGTGCCGACCTCCGGCCGCATTCCCAATGGCGCGCTGGTGGAGCGGCAGATTCCCGGCCAGCTTCGGGATATTCCCGAACTGGTGGTTGAGCTCAATAATCCCGATTTCAAGACCGCCGCGCGCATCGTGGATGCCATCAATGCCTATACCCGTGCGCGTTTCGGCAAGCCGCTGGCGCGCGAGCGGGACCTGCGCACCGTCTCGGTGCAGCGCCCGCAGCAGGTGGCGATCGCCCGGTTCCTAGCCGATATCGGCGACCTGCGGGTCGAGCCGGAGACGCCGGCCCGCGTGGTGGTGGACCAGCGCACGGGAACGGTGGTCATCGGTGCCAACGTGCAGATTTCCACGGTCGCCGTCACCCAGGGCAATCTCACGGTCGCCGTGACCGAGACGCCCGTGGTGTCGCAGCCCCAGCCATTCTCAGATGGCGAGACGGTGGTCGTGCCGCGCACCGACATTTCGGCGCAGGAGACCGGCGGCTATCTGAGCATCGTGAAGGGGTCGGACCTCCAGACTCTGGTTCGCGGCCTCAACCGCATGGGGATGCGCCCCTCCGACATCATTTCAGTGCTTCAGGCCATCAAGAGTGCCGGGGCCCTTCAAGCGGAGCTCGTCGTCCAATGATCCGCACGCCATCGTCCTCGATTTTTGCGCTTTTCCTGCTGGCCTGTTCCAGCCTGCCCTGTCTCGCGCAGTCCGCCGTCCTCCCGCCAGCGCCCCGGGTGCCGGACGGGCCGGACGCGAACGCCGCGCAATATTGCCAGGGCATCGCCAACGCCACCGCCGACGCCCGTTATGCGCGCCAGATGGCGGCGCTGGCGGCCGTGGAGAAGGAGATCGAGGACCGCATCGCCAAGCTGGAGGCGAAGCGCGCTGAATACGAAAAATGGCTCAACCGCCGCGAGGCCTTCCTGAAGAAGGCTGACGAGGCGCTGGTCGCGGTGTTCGCCCAGATGCGCCCGGACGCTGCGGCCGCCCAGTTGACCGCCATGAGCGAGGATGTCGCCGCCGCTGTCCTCACGCGGCTCACCCCGCGTACCGCCAGCGCCATCCTGAACGAGATGGACCCCAACCGCGCCGCCGCGCTCGCCACAACGATCGCCGGCATGTCGCGTCGCAGCCCCAATGAAGGCAAGCCCGGATGAAACACGTCCTCCTGCTGCTCGCAGCCCTCGGCGTCGCCGGGTGCCAGACCGGTTATGACAGCCTCGCCTACGGCCCGTCCCTGACGCCGGTCGGCCATGGCATGCAGCCGGCGCGCGAGTCCCTTCCGGTGACCTTCGCCCAAGCGCCGCAGAAGACCTACCGCTCGACGTTCAACATGAACAGCCAGAGCATGTATCGCGACCTGCGCGCCGCGCAGGTGGGCGACGTGCTCACCGTCGTCATCGAGATGGACGACAAGGCCGAGTTCGACAACCAGACCGACCGCTCGCGCAATTCCAGCACGGGAACCGGGTTCGATACGGCGCTGAACCTGTCGGGCTTCGGGCGCGGCGTGAATGCGGGTGCCGCTTCCGGCAATCTGGACATTTCCAACGACACCTCCACCAAGGGCAAGGGCACCATTGACCGCTCGGAAAAGCTGCGGCTCAACGTGGCGGTGGTGGTCACCGAGGTGCTGCCGAACGGCAACCTCCTCATCAGCGGCTCGCAGGAGACGCAGGTGAATTACGAGGTGCGCGTGCTGAACATCGCCGGCATCGTCAATCCGCTCGACATCACGGCGAAGAACTCGATCCACTATCACAAGATCGCCGAGGCCCGCGTGACCTATGGCGGGCGCGGCCGCATCACGGACGTGCAGCAGCCGGCCTGGGGCCAGCGCATCTACGACACCGTCGCGCCCTGGTGATCTGATGGCGAAGGCTCCGCAATACCAGCCGGCAAAGCCTCAGGCGCGGGTGACGGTGAAAGTCACCAGCGAGGAGAAGAAGCCGGGCCTGCTCATCCCGTTGGCTGTGCTGACGGTGCTTGCGCTGGCCGTGGGGGCGGGGCTTGGAATCCAGCTGGCCTCCACCGTGCGGGGCGTCGTGATCCAGCGCAGCGGAGCGGCCGAGAAGGCGGCGGAAGCCAATACCCTGCGCTATGGCAGCGACATGGCGGTGGAGCCGCTGAAGCCTATTCTCACCAATCTGGCCGCGCCGACATCGGCATGGGTTCGAATCGAGGCGTCGATCATCTACAAGGTAGGGGAACTGCAAAACCCGCAGGTCGCAGCGACCCAGATCCGCGAAGACATCATGACCTATCTGCGCACCCTCACTCTCAGCCAGCTCGGCGCGCCGAGTGCCCTGCAGAATCTGCGCGAGGACCTCAATGAGAGGGCCAAGCTGCGCGTGGAAGGCAAGCTGACGGAACTGGTTGTCGAGAGCCTCGTCGTGCAATGAGCACGCTGAAGGCCGGGGAAGAGTTGCCGTCCGAAAAGCGGCGCGGACGCGGCCGGCGGATGGGGCTCGCCGTTGCGGTCAGCCTGTCCGTTGCGGTCACGCTCTGCTTTTGCCTTCCCGCCTTCGCCCAGATTCCGCCGCTTGAGGCTTTGCTGCAGGAAACCGGCGGCGGGGCGGCCAGCGGACGGATCATCCAGCTCATCGCCCTGCTCACCGTGCTGTCGGTGGCGCCGGGCCTGCTGATCATGATGACCAGCTTCACGCGGTTCATCGTCGCCTTTTCCTTCCTGCGCTCCGGGCTCGGCCTGCCATCAACGCCGGCCAACATCGTCCTGCTCTCGCTGTCCCTGTTCATGACCTTCTATGTCATGGGCCCCACCTTCGACCGGGCGTGGGAGAATGGCGTGAAGCCGCTGACCGAGCGGACCATCACCGAGCAGGAGGCGTTCGAGCGCATCGTCGCGCCGTTCCGCGACTTCATGGTGACCCATGTGCGGCCGAAGGATCTTCAGCTTTTTGCGGACCTCGCCTCGGCCAGCGGGCGCACACCCGTGGACCAGCCGCTCGACCAGATCGAACTGCGCATCCTCATTCCGGCCTTCATGATCTCCGAACTCCGGCGCGGCTTCGAGATCGGCTTCCTGATCGTCCTGCCGTTCCTGATCATCGACATGATCGTCGCGACGCTGGTCATGTCCATGGGCATGATGATGATGTCGCCCGCGATCATCGCGCTGCCGTTCAAGATCCTGTTTTTCATCCTCATCGACGGGTGGAATCTGCTGGTGGGCAGCCTGGTGCGCTCCTATTTCTGACCGCGCCTGTTTGCGGTGCCGCCGCGCGTCGCCAGTGAGATCGCTGGCGCACCCGCGCGTCGCCTTCTCCCGAAATCCTGTGATTTCAACCACATGCCGCCGCTCGCGGGTGGTGCATGGCGCGCATTGCGCGCGGGTGCCGCTGAGGGCGCAGCCGGCGAAAAACAAGAAAATGCACGATTGACAGCGAGGGCGCTCACGATGCAAGCTTCACGCAAGCTTGGTGGTCCAAGCTGTGTTCATGACAGATTGACTGCCCTTCTGAAGGGTAGCCGGAACCCGAACTGAGTGGTTCCTCAAAGGCATGATGCCGCTCTGTCATTCCGGTTTCGATCCGGCATGTCCCCCAAAAATCTCATCTCGTGAATGAGGGACATATCATGACCAGCATTATGACGAACACCTCCGCCCAGGTCGCTCTCCAGACCCTGCGCGGGATCAACTCCAACCTCGACACCACCAGCGAGCGCATCTCGTCTGGTCTGAAGATCGCCAATGCCAGCGACAACGCTGCGTACTGGTCGATTGCCACGACCATGAAGTCTGACGGTTCCGCCCTCGGCGCCGTGACCGACTCGCTGAGCCTCGGCTCCTCGATCGCTGACGCGGCCTATAACGGCCTCGACCAGGCCAAGGAACTGCTCGGCAAGATCAAGGACAAGCTGACGACCGCTGCCGGCGACGGCGTGGACCGTGCGGCTGTGCAGGAAGAAATCACCACCCTGCAGGAGCAGCTCAAGACGGTTGCGTCCACTTCGTCCTTCTCGGGCCAGAACTGGCTTGAAGCGGATGCGGCGAGCACGAAGAAGATCGTGTCGTCGGTGTCGCGTGACTCGGATAATGCCCTCGCCGTCAGCACCATCGACGTGGATACCACGGACCTGATGCTCTACAGCAACACGGGCAATGCCGGCATCCTCGACAAGTCGATCTCGGTTGACTCGTTCGACTCCGACTCCGGTGCGGCTGCGACGTTCACGACCGCCACTTTCGGCGCCACCGACAAGATCACCTTCTCGGTCTCCCAGAATGGCGGCGTCGCCAAGACGGTGACCATCGACCAGGCCACGGTCCAGGCCGCCCTGTCCGGTGAATCCACCATCGCATCCAAGGCCGACCTGAAGGCGGTTCTGGAGAAGTCGTTCGAGAACGCCGACGTTCAGGGCATCACGGTCGACACCACCGGCAACACCACCTTCACCTCCACCGAAGATTTTGACATCAGCGGCGCGAGCGTGACGGGCACGGGTGCGGACCTTGCGTCTCTCGGCCTGTCGGCCACGGACGTGACGACCGGCGCTGCGACCGTCTCGTCGTCGGTTGCTGCCATCGACATCTCCGCGGTGACGGACAGCACCCAGGTGCAGAACTATCTGAAGATCGTCGATGAGGCCCTTTCCCAGGTGACCTCTGCCGCCGCCTCCGTCGGCGCGGTGCAGACCCGTATCGGAACGCAGAAGGACCTCGTGTCCTCCCTGTCGGACACCATCAGCACCGGCGTCGGCTCGCTGATCGATGCGAACATGGAAGAAGAGTCCACCAAGCTGAAGGCCCTGCAGACCCAGCAGCAGCTGGCGGTGCAGTCGCTCTCCATCGCGAACTCCTCTTCGCAGAACATCCTCAGCCTCTTCCGCTGATCGATCTTCCTCCTCGCGCCGGGGCAACCCGGCGCCTGGTTGGCCCAATCGAGGCCACGCCCCTTCGGGGCGTGGCCTTTCTTTTTGCAACGCCCGTGCAAGGTTCCTCCCGCAGATTGCCTCCCGAGGGTGAGGCCACGTTCCGGCCGAACCCGCAGGTGCCTCTTCCGGCACCGGTCTTGGAGCCGTTTTGGGACGGCGTATCCAGCGTGACGGGCGGACATGATCGGGCGCGAACAACTCAGCCTTCTTCTGGCCAACCTGCAGGCACTCGGTGCGCGGCGTCTGTTCGCGCTCGGGGTCATCGGCATCGTCGTGATCGGCACGGTCGCGCTCGGCGCCTATTATCTCAGCCAGCCGGAGCGCGAGACGCTCTATGCCAACCTCTCCCGCGAGGACGTGACGCGCATCGGCGGCGCCCTCAAGGATGCCGGCGTTCCCTTCGACGTCAGCTCCGACGGCACGAGCGTCCTCACCGCCCATGCCGATACGGCCAAGGCGCGCATGCTGCTGGCCGTGAAGGGCCTGCCGCAGAGCAGCAGCACCGGCTACGAGCTGTTTAACGACGTGCGCTCCTTCGGCCTCACCTCCTTCATGCAGGAAGTGACGCGGGTGCGCGCCCTTGAGGGTGAACTCTCCCGCACCATCCAGACCATGAAGGGCATCAAGGCGGCCCGCGTCCATATCGTGCTGCCGGACCGCTCGTCCTTCCGCCGCGATGCCCAGCAGGCGACCGCCTCCGTGGTGGTGCGCACGGAAAATTCCGAAGACGCTTCCGCCGCGCAGGCCATCCGTCATCTCGTGGCAGCGGCCATTCCGGGCATGAAACTCGACGCCGTGACGGTGCTGAACACCGAGGGCGCCGTTCTCACCTCCGGCGAGGATGCCGAGAATGCGCCCGCCGGCAAGAAGTCCCTGCTTCAGCAGCAGGTGGCGCGCGAGACGGAAGAAAAGATCCGCCGCACGCTGACGCCCTATCTCGGCATCGGCAATTTCGAGATCAGCGTCACGGCGCTGCTGGACACCGACAAGACCACCTCCAGCGAAGTGGTCTACGATCCGACCTCCAAGACCGAGCGCTCGGTGCGCGTGGTGCGCGAAAAGGGCGTGTCGCAGAACCGCACCCAGCAGCCGCCCACGACCGTTCAGCAGAACATTCCGCAGCAGCAGCAGCCGGCATCCAGCGGTGCGGATTCCAACGAGCAGAACGACCGGCGTGAGGAGCTCACCAATTTCGAGATCTCCACCCGCACCACCCAGACGGTGAGCGACGCCTTCCGCCTGAAGAACCTGTCCATCGCGATCCTGGTCAATCGCGACCGCCTCGCCGCCAATGCCGGCAAGGGCGCGGACGTGGTTCCGATCGAGACGCAGATCTACGAGATCGAGCAGCTGGCCGCCTCCGCCGCCGGCTACGAGAAGGATCGCGGCGACAAGATGAAGGTGGTTGCCACCGTCTTTGCCGATGGCGGGCATTCTCTGGAGCCGATCCCGCCGCTGAGCTGGAGCGAGCTTCTGCTGCGCCAGGCCGGCACGCTGGTCAACGCGCTCACCATCCTCGTGGTCGCCGCCCTGCTGATCTGGTTCGGCCTGCGGCCCGCCGTGCGCGCCATCCTCGCCCGTCCCGAAACCGATGTGGAGGCCATCGAGGCCGCCATGATCGGCGCGCCCCATGGCGACATGGATGGCCTCGATGCCACCGGCCTTGCGATGGCGGGTCCCGGCGGGATTCCGATGACGGCCGCCACCATGCCGACCGTCAACCTCATTGAGGACCTGACCAGCCGCCTCAACCGCTCGCCCCAGAAGCGGCTCGAACAGATCGTCGAGTTCGATGAAGAGCAGGCGGCCGCCATCCTGCGGCAGTGGCTGCGCCAGGAAGCGAGGGCGTAACGGATGCAGAGCGTCACCCGCCACCTTCCGGACTTCTCCACCCCTGCCAAGAAGACGGTCGATCCGTTCTTCAAGACCTCGGCGAAGCCGCTGGGCCCCGTCGCGTCTCCCACGCTCGAAGCGCTGGTGTCGCGGCCTGCGGAGCCCAAGCCCGTAGTGGTGGACATCGCGCAGGTGACGCGGGACGCGGAAGCGCGCGGGCATGCGGCCGGCGAGGCTGCGGCCAGCGCGGTTTTCGAACGCAAGCTCCGTGAGCTGGAGCAGGCGTTCGAAGAGCGCCTGAAGTCGGAGCGGGAAGCCTGGACGCGGGAGCAGGCCGATGCGCTCGCCACCGCGCTTCAGGCCGGCACCGCCGAACTTGAGGTTCAACTGAAGGCGGCGATCGCGCCGTTGCTGCTGCCGTTCCTGAAGGCAGGCGTGGCGCAGCGGGCGCTGGACGAGCTTGAAACCCTCATCGTGCCCATGCTGGACCGGGAGGATCGCCCGGTGCTGAAGATCACCGGCCCGCACGATCTTGTGGACCGGCTCCGCGACCGGCTGGGCGACCCGCCGGCCTGCATTTTTGAAGCGGGCGACACGGCGGACGTGCGTGTGGTGGCCGGCGAGACGGTGTTGGAGACCCAGGTGAGCGCCTGGATCGAGCGCCTGACACAGGCGGAGTCGTGAGGGCGCGATGGCGGATAATTCCAACCACGACATCATCATCATCAAGCGGCATGAAGAGGAAGAGCACGAGGCTCATTCCAGCGCCTGGAAGGTTGCGCATGCCGACTTCATGACGGCGATGATGGCCTTCTTCCTGATCATGTGGCTCATCAACGTCACCGATCAGGACGTGCGCAAGGCCATCGCCCATTACTTCAACCCGGTGAATCTCGCCGACAACATGTCGCCGCGGCGCGGGCTGGATGATCCGGAGAACCTGAAGGATCAGGGCACGTCGGACAATGGCGAGCAATTTTCCAGCCTGAAGAACACCATCGGCGCGAAGACCGGGCCGGGGCAGGATCTGCAGCAGGGCGCCATGGAACGCGCGCTGTTCCAGGATCCCTACGCAACGCTTGCCCAACTCGCCGCCGAGGCGGAGCCGGAGGCACCGACCACGGCCGATGTGCCCGTGGGCGAGGTGGGCGTCGCCGGTACCGGCGCCGGTGAGGCCCAGCGCGACCCGTTCGATCCCGCCTACTGGCAGATTGCATCGGCCAACAAGCCGCTGGTGGACAAGGCCAGCACCAAGCAGAACACCATCAACCTCCCGTCATCCGCCACGCTGGATGCGGCGGCGCCCCGGCCGGAGCCCATCAATCCCGGCGCCCCGGCGCTTGCGGGAGGAGACCAGAAGGCCGCGCCCCAGACGCCCGGAAAGTCCGGCAAGGGAGCGGAAACGGCCAATGGCGGGGCGGCCACCACCGCTTCCAACGCACAGGCCCGCGCCGGTTCCAGCGCGCAGGGAGCGCAGGCGCAGAATCAGGCGGCCCAGTCCCAGGCTGCGCTCGCGCAAGCCCAGGCCCAGGCCCAGGCGCAAGCTCAGGCCGATCAGCAGGCCGCTGCGGTCCAGGCCCAGATCGTGGAGGCGGTCCGCACCAATATGGGGCCGGTCGGAGCGCCCCGCGTGGACGTCCGTGCCACGCGGGAAGGTCTCCTCATCGACCTCACCGACGATACCAATTTCAGCATGTTCTCAGTCGGCTCTGCCGTTCCGGATGGCCGTCTCGTGCGGGTGATGGAGCGGGTCGGGCAGTTGCTGGCGAACCGCCCCGGCGAGGTGGTGGTGCGCGGCTATACCGATGCCCGGCCGTTCCGGGCGGGCACGTCCGACAACTGGCGCCTGTCCATGGAGCGCGCCCATATCAGCTACTACATGCTGGCGCGCGGTGGGCTGGACGAGAAGCGCTTTTCCAAGATCGAGGGGTTTGCCGACCGCAACCTCAAGAATGGCGGCGACCCCTATGCGCCGGAGAACCGGCGGATCGAAATCCTGCTGAAGGAGCCCGGTAGATGAGCCGGCGCGGGTCCATTTCCCTTCTGGCGGCAAGCCTGCTTCTGGCGCCCACTTTGGCGTTCGGTCAGCAGGCGGACGATCCGTGGGGCGATATCCGGCCCGAGACCGCGCGTTCCGCAGCGCCCCCCCGCGCTGTTGCGCCGACAGTTGCACCTGTCCGCCCGGCCCCTGCGGCCGCGCCCCGTGCGGCGACCACGCCTGCCGCTGCACCTGCTGCTGCCCCTGCTTCCGCCGCGCCTGCAGCCGCTGCGGCCGCGCCCGCCGCCGTGGCTCCGCGCCCCCAGCCGCCGGCGCAAGCCGTCGTCATCCCTCCGCCGCTTCCCCGCCCGCGCCCCGCCGAGGCGCCGCCCCGCGAAGCCGTGGCGGAGGCGGTGCCGGCGGCATCCACCGCTGTTTCCATCGCCGACCGGGACCCTGCCGGACCGGACGATGTCGCACCCGAAACGGACGCCGCGACGGTGACGTCCCGGACTGATGAACCGGAGGCAACGCCCCGCGTCGCGGCGCCCGCCATCGCGCCCGTCGTGCCCTCGCTCGCGCCCACTCCCGGAACCGCCGTGGCGACGGTCCCGCCGCTGCCGGGCGACAGCCCCATCGTGGCGGCGGCCTATGGAATCATGTCGGTGATCGCACCGATCACGCCGGCGGCTGCGGCCGTATCCCCGGTCGCTCCCGATGCCCAAATGGGGGTGTCGGCCAATCCGCAATCGAGCGCCCGCGCGCCGGAGGCGGCTGTCCTCGTGCCTGACGGGGCGCAGCGGACGGATGCCCCCGTTACATCCCAGGCCGCGCCCGCGCCGGCAGCTCCCGCTCCCGTCGCCGCCCCTGTGGCCGAGCCTGCACCTGCTGCACCGGCCCTCGCATCCGCTCCGGCGCCGGTCGCCGTTCCCGCGCCCGTCGCCGCTCCCGTGCCCGTGGCCGCGCCGGCTCCTGCTGCCTCGAAGCCCGTCGCGGCTGCGGCGGCCGCCCCCATCGCGGCTGCGCCAGCGCCTGCGGCGCCTGTCACTCCGTCCTCGTCGGCCCAGCGGGCGGCATCGGCCGCTCAGGCGCGTACGGCCGCGCCCACCGTCGTCGCCATGGCGGCGCCCATGCCGGCCGCGTCCATCACCGGCACGCCGCTGGGGCAGGTCGAGCCGTCTCCCGGCAGCGCCCGCGCGCCCCTCTGGCCGCAGGACATGGTTCGCGCGCTTCGGCGTGCGCAGGATAGCATGGCGCAGGGGTCCACCGCAGCGCTTGAGGCACAGCGCACCCTCATCGGCCGCATCGAGCAGGAATTCGCCGCCGCCGATGCCTCCACCTGGCAGGACCCGCACAATGCGCGTGCGGCGGTGACCTATTTCCTCAGCGGCGGCAATCCCGCCATCCTGCGACGCATGATGGACATGCAGCCGCCGCCAGCCATCGATCCCCGGCTGCTGCGCGGCACACTCGCCTATCTGGAAGGGCGGGAGGACGAATCGCTGCGCCAGCTCAAGGATATCGACGCCCGCACCCTGCCGCCGAGCCTCGGCGGACAGGTGGCGCTGGCGCAGGCCGCACTGCATGTGCGCAAGGATCCCGCAAAGTCCGCTCATCTTCTGGCCGTGGCCCGACTGCTCGCACCCGGCACCCTGGTTGAGGAAGCCGCCCTGCGCCGCGCCATCCTGATCGCCAGCCAGCTCGGGGATGCGGCCTCGTTCGAGTATCTGTCGAAGCAGTATCTCTTCCGCTTCCGCAATTCCGTCTATGCCGGCAATTTCCGCCAGCGCTTTGCGGCCGCCCTCTCGCGCATCGGTTTCGGCAACGGTCCCGACCAGTTCCACCGCCTCGATGCCATGCTCGACATGCTGGAGCCCGACAGCCGGCGCGAGATGGAGCTGACGGTGGCCCGTGCTGCCGTGGTGCAGGGGCGCACGACCACCGCGAATTTTGCCGCCGACCGCGCGCTTGCGGCGCTGCCGGACGGCAGCGACGATGCGGAGCGGGCCAAACTGTATCGCGCCGCATCGCTGGCGCCCAATCCGGACACGTACAAGGAAGCGATCGCGGACCTCAATTCCGTGGACAAGATGCGTCTTGCACCCTCGGACGCAGCCCTGCTTGAGGCCGCCACCGCCACCGCCGAGACCGTGCGCCGGGCCACCGACGCGCCTTCGGCCATGACACCGCGCCCGCAGGAAACGGCCGGGCCGTTGTCCAAGGCGGATACGCTTCCGGTGATGGAGCGCGCCCGCGAGGCGATCGCCAATGTGGATGCCATTCTGAAAGGAACCGCGCGATGAGCCCGATGGATGTGGACGGGCAGACTCAGGCCCTCTCCGGGCCGGCGCGGACCGCCGGCCGCTCGGGTGCGAATGGCCAGGCCAATGCTGACGATGGCGCGTTCGGCGCCGTGATGGCAGCGCTTGATGCTCCGCCCGCAGAGGTCAAGGGCCGACCGGGCGAGGCCAATGCCGAGGGGGCGGGCGAGACCGCCGAGGGCAGCGCAATTGCCGCCGGAGCGGAGGGGGACACCCCGCAAAAGGCCAGCCTCGACGATCTCCTTTCCCGCCTGCTGGCGGGCGCGAAGGAGGGGGAGACCCGCCGCGCGGCCTCTGGCACGGGGAAAGATCAACCCGCTGGCGAGATGCAGGCTCAGCAGGCCGCTGACGACCTCGCGACCGATACCGACGCGGCGTCCGTCGCGGCGCTTGATGATGAGGCGCTTCTGCACGCAGCGACGAAAAGTGCCACCCGCGCCCAGCAGCGGGCGCGGGCCGGTGCCACCGAGACCAGCGCCGGTGAGGCGGCGTCCGCAGCTCTTCAGCCCGCTGCCGCCGAGGCGCAGGCCGCCCTCCAGGCCGTGGCGCGCGCAGCGAATACGGCGGAGACGGCGGAGGCCGACGCGGACACGGCCGGCACGCAGGCCAGCCTTGCGGCCCTGTCCGATTCCGTTCAGGACACGCCGCTTCCCGATACCGGGGATACGGTGATGCGGGTGAAGGTGCTGAGCCGAGAGACGCATTTCGCGCCGGTGACGGACTGGAGCCTCCCGTCGGAGGCGGACCTCGGGACACAGACGAAGGCGGTCGACCCCGCATCCGCTGGTGGTGACGAGGATACAAGCGAGGCCGGGACGGACCGCGGCGAGGCTTTTGCCATCTCGGCCCGCGATCGTGCATCGGTCCGGCTGGAACAGTCCCGCGCCCAGGCCGATGCCTCGGCGGGGGAGGGCAGCGCGCAGGCCGGCCTCGACACCGGAGAGACCGAAGGCGGCCTTGCCACATCGGCATCGGACGGCACGTCCTGGAGCGGCACGGTCCAGCCAAGCTTGCCGCTTGCAAGCCTGCGGCAGGTGTCCACCGCCATCGGGGCAGAACTCGCCCGCATGGCGGATCCAACACCGTCCCAGACGTCCGCCGATGCCCAGACCCGGACGGGCGGGCCCCTGCGCCTTCTGGATATCCAGCTCAACCCATCCGATCTCGGCACGGTGACGGTGCGGATGCGCCTCAGCGATCAGGGGCTGGATGTGCGCATCAGCGCCAGCAACCCCGCCACCGCGCGGATGCTGCAGGCGGATCAGGCGCGGCTTGGCGACCTGCTGAAGTCGCAGGGCATCGAAGGAGCGAATGTGACCGTGGTGGACCCCACCGACCAAAGCGGTGCGTGGGGCCGTTTCGAGATCACATCGCGCCCCTCCACGGGGACGCTTTCGGGGCAGGGGGGTGGCGAACGCTCGTCCGGCCAGCAGCCGGGACAGCAAAATTCAGGGAATGGGCGCAATGAAGGCGAGGACGCTTCTGGTGGCCGCCGTTCTGGCCGCAATAACGGCTAGCGGCGCAAGCGCGAAGCAGGCCGATCTGAAGCTGGGTGTGTGCGAGGCCGAGATTGCCCGCGCATCGGCCAAGTTTGGCGTGCCCCTCGCGATTCTCTATGCGGTGGGCCTGACAGAGAGCGGCGGAAACGGCACGCTCCAGCCACTCCTCGTGGCGACCAAGACCGTCAGCTATGTGGGCAAGAATCGCGCGGACGCCATCCGCAAATTCAACGAGATCCGCGCCACGGGCACGGAACTGATCGATCTCGGCTGCCTTCAGGCCAATTATTATTGGCACAAGGCCGAATTCAAATCGCTGGAGGACATGTTCGATCCGCGATTGAATGTGGAGCAGGCGGCGCGCTTTCTCAGCGTGCTCAAAAAGCGCCACGGAAGCTGGGTGATCGCGGCTGCCCGCTACAATGCCGGCCCCAAAAACACCCCGGCCCAGCAGCGCTACGTCTGCAATGTCATGAAAAACCTGGTGCGCGCCGGCTTCGGGCAATGGACGCCGCAGGCCAAGGCCTTCTGTGACGCGCCTCCGGAAGCGGTCGGCACCCCTATGCCGCAGCCAACACCGGCGGCGGCACCGGTTGCCGCGGTGCCGGCGGCAGCACCGCCCGCAGAAGAAGATCAGGCCCCGACCCCACCGGCGAACCCCTTCCAGGCCTTCCTGTCGGGATTTGCGCGCCCCGCTGCGGACACCGCGGAATAAGCCTTCGCGACATGCGTGCGACGCGCCTGAGAGATGGGGTGCCTTTCCAGCGCCTCGCTCGGCATGCGGACGGTTGCATGCAGAGAGGGCAGCCGAGGTTTCCTATAGGCCCGAAAGCGTCTCGGCTGTTGGAATGGTCCGCGGCATTGGCGCCTTCATGGCGTCCGGACCACGCCCGTGGCATTTTGGCGCACCCATGGGTTGAATGGCCAGATGTGTGCAACGTGCGCTGCCGAGGGGCCGAAAATCGCCTCTTGGCGCGAGATGGCCCCTTCGAAGTGCGGCTGTGTGTGGCCCTTGCAGGGCTAAGGATCGCCAAAAGCGCGCGCTGACGCTCCAGATTACCGATTGGCGAGCCATGTGGGCCGGCTCCTCTTCGCCGGCATGGGCGCCTTTGTAAGGCGCCTGCCGCTGGAAGCCCTGTTCCAAAAAGGGAATTCTGGATGGCTCTGGTTCTGCCGGAGCGCCCGGGATCTACCTCGAGGCTCGGCTGGGGGGTGATTCTCGCCGCCATCTGCCGCGTCATGTCTCGGCCCGGTGAGGCTGGAGATGGCGGCGTGGATGATCCTGAAGGCGGACCCGGATCTCGTCGCGCCCCGCGCCGGATCAGGTTGGCCGCATGTCACCGGCGCGCCCCGCCGCGCCGGATGAACGTGTCAGGCAAAGAGGGAATCGATATCGTCTTGCGAGACGACATTGTTGTCAGAGGACAGGGCAGGCCCGTTCAGCAGAGCATCGTCGCCCGTGCGTTCACGTTCGGTCTTCAGCGTACCGGCCATTCGGGCCAGCTCATCGCGTCCGCCCCAGATCGCAATCATCCGCGAAATGTGGTGTTCCACGAACTGCATCAGGCCAACAACCTTGCTGATCCGCTGTCCAGTAATGTCCTGGAAGTTGCAGGCTTCGAAGATCTGCACGGCATTGTCGTGCAATTCGTGAGCCATTTCCTTCTGCTCGCCCTCAAGCTGCTTCATAAGCTTGGTAGCCAGCGTATCGATGACCTCCGCCGCCGACAGGATGACTTCCGTCGCCGCTTCGGTGTCGCTCACGACAGCGCTCAGTTCATACGTCGCGCGATCGAGATTGGCGCCGCTGTGGTGACCGGCCTGGATGGAGGCGATCTCCGACTTGGTGTCGGCAATCGCGCCCCGGATGGTCTCCAGTCCGCTCCAGAGGGCACCGCTGGTGCTTTCCGGATCGAGGTCGGGCGTCAGGCAGGTCGCGCGCGCAAGGTCGGCCCGCAACGATTGCAGTTCCTGCAGAATCCGGTCGAGTTGCTCGATAGGGAGTGAGGCCATCTCGCTGCTATGTCCTATCTTCGGGTGGATGGCGTTCTCGATGCGAAACGGACGCGTGCTCGTCGGCATCCGTGCCTCCTTATCCTCTCATGCGCTTCAGAACGAATTCTTAGACTAACTTGCTGTTCCAAGAAAAGTCCCTGTTTTTCGCAGTGCAAGCTTCACGCAAGGTGGGGAAGACACAAACAAACCGGAAAGCGGGGGAGGACCTCTCCTCACCTGCATTGCTCGCTGCCTTCCGAAGGAGTTGGAACATGGCGGTTGATTTATCGATGCCGGTTCTCGTGGTCGACGACTACAAGACCATGATCCGGATCATTCGGAACCTGTTGAAGCAAATCGGCTTCGAGGATGTGGACGAGGCATCCGACGGAACCGAGGCTTTGGCGAAGCTGAAGGAGCGCCAGTACGGCCTGGTGATCTCCGACTGGAACATGGAGCCCATGACCGGCTACGAACTGCTGAAGCGGGTCCGCGACGACGCCGACCTCAGCGCTCTGCCCTTCATCATGGTGACTGCCGAGGCGAAGTCCGAGAACGTGATCGCCGCCAAGAAGGCGGGCGTGAACAATTATATCGTGAAGCCGTTCAACGCGCAGACGCTGAAGAGCAAGATCGAGAACGTGTTCGAGGGGTGAGCGCCGTGCGCGCCTCCCTCTCCTCCGACCGGCAGAGATAGCGGCGCCGCCAGGCCCCCCCTGGACGGCGCCTTTTATTGTGACATTCGCCGCCGTCCTGGCGGGCAGAATGAACGCCGGTTCAAAGCCCCCCAAATTGGATGGATTCTGCCCCCCAATTCCGTAGCAACTCGAATTGAGTGGAGGGAATTCAGGTCTTACTCATTCCTTACCGCAGCGATGGCGGCGTCGGGCACCAGCCTCTGATGTCTCCGAGAGAGAGCCGCCGCTGCGCCGGGTTAGTAAGGTAGGGGGAAGTCATGTACGTAATCGTTGATCATAGAGAGACTGTGGGCGACAGTTACGTTTCAGGATTCTCGCGGGAGGGGTTCTCCTCCCTCAGCATTGCTGAAAGTGAATTCAAGGAATGGCTGGAAGCGGCGTCTGAACACGACCTGGAAGCTGTGGAAGGCTTCCTGCTCGGTGACTTCGAAGAGCGTCCGGCTTATCCCGAAATCATCCGCAGCCACTGCCAGGCGCCCATCATCGCTCTCAGCGATGTGAAGAGCCTGAGCCAGACGCTGGAACTGTTCACCGCCGGTATCGATGATGTGGTCCGCAAGCCGGTCCATATCCGCGAAATCGTCGCCCGCTCCGAGGCGGTCCGCCGCCGCATGCTGGGCGCGCCGAAGCCGGCGGCCGAAGGGCGCCTGAAGGTGTTCTTCGACGGGCGCGATCCCGAGGTGGAAGGCGTTCCGCTGCCGCTGCCGCGGCGCGAGCGTCATATACTCGAGTATCTCGTGAAGAATAGCCGCCGCCGCGTGACGAAGACCCAGATCTTCAACACGATCTACGGCATCTTCAACGATGATGTGGATGAGAGCGTGGTCGAAGGACACATGAGCAAGCTGCGCAAGAAACTGCGCGAAAAGCTTGGTTATGACGTGATCGATGCCAAGCGCTACCTCGGCTATCAGTACGTCGGTTGATCTGCATTTCACTCCCAGCGTCGGGCGGGCGCGAGCCCGCATCCCCCATCCGACGCCATCTTGAGCATTTCAGCTTTTCAATGAAGCGCTGGAATGCTCAATTTTTTTAACGCCGCCCGTTGCTTTGCGTCAGAAGGACAGGGCGCGCGATCTACAGGGGATGTCCTGCGCGGAGCGAGGCATTCGACTTGGGGCCAGAACCGCTTCCGGATCGCCAGACGGCCATAGGTTGGCCGGAGTGGTGCGCCGCCGCACGTGACGTCTTGAGCGCGAACCTGTCTCTTTCCAGCGGGTTATCAACAGCCCGGATCGATCAGACCCCCTCGCAGGTGTGGCATTTATGCTGCACTGCGAAGGAGATGATTCGTGACACTTCCAAATTGAATGGTAAATATTCAGTCAATGGTGATGCCGAGGCGTGACGCCTGCCGCTGCACGAAGGCCTCCATCCGCTTGCGGCCTTCCTCGGTCAGATGCACCAGAACGCGCCGGCGATCCTGCGGATCGGGGATGCGATCCAGCAGCCCGGCATCCTTCAGATCTTCGATCCGCCGCAGAGCGGTGGTGGTGGGCGCGCCGGAGGCGATGCACAGGCTGGTCACCGAGATGGGCCGGCCGGTGGCTTCCGCCACCGCAAGGTCCAGCAGCATGTCCCATGCCGGATCGGAGAACAGCCCCGCCTGGAAGATCGCGTCGCGATCGGCCCGCGCGGAGACCAGCGCCTTCAGATAATTTGGCCGGGCGGTGGAGACGGTGGTGCGGGACGCAGTGGTGTCGTCGCCCTCGCTGGCATCCTCGTCCTCAAGCAGGGCGAAGGCCCGTTCGATGGCGTGGGCCACCTCTTCGGGCAGCAGCGGCTTCTGGAGGAAGTCCACCGCCTTCAGGCGCAGGGCACCCACCGCGCGATCAAGCGAGGCATGGCCCGTAATGACGATGGCGGCCAGCGCGCGGGCGCGCTTGCGCATGGAGAGCTTCTGGAGAAGCTCGATGCCGTCGATGCGCGGCATCTGGAGGTCGGTCACGATCACCTGGAGTTCCTCGTGACGCTGGACCAGATCGAGGGCCTTGACCGCCGTATCCGCCATCCGTGTGGGAATTCCGAGCGTCGTCAGACCCTCGCTCAGTTCGATGAGAATGTCGGGATCGTCATCGACAAGAAGCACCCTGGGCGCTTCGGACGCCTCTGCGGACATTGTTCAGGCAACCCCCCGCAACGGTTCGATCCACGGCTCGCATGTGCCGCCAAGCATTGTCTGCAAGGCCAGCAATTCCGACAAAGGCCGTTTTCTCGACACTATGTAACCTTGAATGTAATCCACGCGTGCGCTTCGCGCCAGAAGGAGATCATCAAGACTTTCAACACCCTCCGCTACCACCGTAAGCCCCAGCCGATGGCCGAGATCCGCGAGGGTAGAGAAGATGTTGCGCGCTTTTTCCCATTTCCGGGCCTGCCGCAGCAGTTCAAGATCAATTTTGATCTCGGTGACGGGCAGCGTGGACAATTGCAGCAGCCCGCTCTGGCGCTGGGCCACATCATCCAGGGCAATGCCGAAGCCCGCAATTCGCAACTGGGCAATCGCGCCGAGCGCGACGGGGGAGGAGGCGTAGATGGCGTCTTCGGTCAATTCGAACACCACCTGATGGGGGCTGACACCGCCCGCCTGCACGGCGCCCCGGAGGCGGCCGACGATGCCCGGCATTTCCAGCACGACGAGAGGAATGTTGATGCTTACCTGGGCCGAACCGCTGACCGGCGTCCACTGGGCACAGGCGGCCACCGCCTGACGCAGAACGAGCAGCGTGAGATCGTGCAGCAGATCGGGCTGGGTGGAGGCGGCGAGGATGATATCCGAGGGCTTGACGTACCCGTACCCCGGCAGCGTATCGCCCAGCAGGGCTTCCGCGCCGGCGAACAACAGGTGGCGGGATGTGAGGATGGGCTGGAACAGCACCGGCAGGGTGGCGTCTCTCACCGCGATGCGAAGTGCGCGAAGGATGGCCTGAGGGCAGGGGCGGTCGCAGGCGTGCGCGTCCGGCTGTACGACCGGGGCCGTGCACACATGAACCACATCTTCCGGATCGAATGGCTTCGCGAGGGTCCCGAGGACATTCAGGCCCTCACTGCGGGCGACGGTTGCGGCGGCGCGCAGCAATTCTTCGCCGCTTCCGCTCATGAAGATCAGGCTTGGCGGCGACACAAGTTCCTTGATGCGCGCGAGGACGCCGATCCCGTCAAGACCGGGGAGGGCAAGATCCAGAATCAGCACATCGGCACTGGCGAGGGCACGGGGATCTGCGACCGCGATGCTTTCGGCACAATTCACGCAGAAGCCGGAAGCGGAGAGAGCTTCAGCCAGATCGTCCCTGAAGTCGGGATCATCTTCAAGAATGAAGAGTTTTTGTTGTTGATCTGGCATTCCGGCTCCCCGCGTCAGGCATTGTACGTGGCGGGTATGAGTTTCTGAATGTCATTTAGTGCCAGATCGGGGTCGAGCGGCTTGATGAAGAGCAAATCCGCTCCAAAATCCTTGGCTTCCGTGCTCTCCACCACATGCCCGGTCATGATGCAGTAGACCCGAGGCTGGAGCGCTTCCGGCAGGCGGCGGGTGGCGGCCACCAACTCCGCCCCGCTGAAGTGACCGATGCGCAGATCGGTCAGCAGGCAGGTGGGGGCAAGGCCCGCATGCAGGGCTTCCAGCGCATCGGGCGCCGTGGTGTGGACGACCGTGTGCCAACCGCAGGCGGAGAAGAACTCTCCCAGCTCCCCCGCAAGGTCCGCTTCGTCGTCGCAGATCAGGATTGAAGGCGGCTTTGTCATGCGGCCTCCCGCACACGGCGCGGCATCGCGACCGGCAGCAGCAGCGTGAAGCAGGCCCCGTTCCGTACGTTCTCGGCGGTGATCTGTCCGTGCATGTCCCGAACCACGCTCCGGGCAAGGGCAAGCCCGAGCCCGGTGCCCTTGGCGGAGGCGTTGGAACTGGAGAAGGGCTCGAACAGGCGGGCCATCACATCCGGGCTGATGCCCCCCGCATCATCCTCAACCTCGATGATCGCGCGTTCTCCGTCAGGCCGCGCCCGGAGCCAGACCGAGCGGACGCGCTGCGGTGCCTGCATGTCGAAGGCGTCGCGGGCATTCACCAGCAGGTTCACGATCACCTGCTCGAAGATGGCCTGTTCCCCGCTCACTGTAAGGTCGGCGGGAATGTCGAGCTGGATGGCAAGGCGGATGCCGAACGAGCGATACTGCTCGGCCACAAACCCGGCCGCCAGTTCGATGGCCTGCCGAAGGGAGAAGGTCTCGCCGGTCTCCGACGGCATGCGCCCATAACGGCGCACCTGATCGATGATGCGCTTGGCGCGGTCCACCTGGGTGGTCACCCGGTCCAGCTTGGCAGCAATGATCGACCGCTCGCCGCCCCCTGCGAGCAGGCGGTGTGCATTGGCCACCGCCATGCGGATGACAGCCAGCGGCTGGTTGAGTTCGTGGGCAATGGCGGTCGCCATCTCTCCGAGTGTCGCGAGCTTTGCGGCCTGGAGCAGTTGAAGGTCGGCATCGCGCATGCGCGTGGTGTCGAGCAGCACCAGGAGAAGCTGGGGGCGCCCCTCCCACAGCACGCGGCAGAGGGAACCACGCAGGGCGATCACGTCGCCATTTCCCCGCGTAAAGGTCAGCTTCACGTTGGACCAGTTGCCTTCCCCGGCCCGGGCAACCTGAAGGGCGGTCACTGTCAGCTTCTGCCAGTCGGCATGATCGGGCGAGGGGTTGATCATCATGCCGGCGGCGGCGTTGATGAAGCTGATGGAATTGTCTTGGGGGTCAATCACCGTCATGGCGGTGGGGGCGGCTTCGATCACGGCGAGGAGGTTCTCCTCCATCCGGGCCACGTCGCCCCGCGCCGCTTCCACCTCTTCGAGGCGACGGCGGTTGCGCCGGCTTTCGGCAATCAGAACCGCGATCAAGGTGGTACCGGACAGGAACAGCAAAGCGAATGGCAGCAGGGCCGCGCGGAAGGCGCTGGTGTGCTCGTCCTCAAGCATCCGCTGGCTGCGTTCGGCCGAGGCATCGAGAATGATCTTCAGCGTCTGCCCGAGAGGGGCGATGGTCCCGAGCCACGAGTGCAGTTCATGGCCCGCCTCGGTGCCGTCTGCGCCCAGGTCAAAGCTGCGGCGGATCATGCCTTCCAGGATGCCGTCATAGCGCCGGATCGGATCACGGACGCCGGTCATGTCCTGCAGGAAAGCCCCGGGCCGGGACTCATAAAGCGGCTTCAGGTCCTCGCGCAGCTCGACAAGTCGGGCGCGCGAGTCCTCAACGGTCTCCTCGGCAGGATTGTGGGCGCCATGTTCAAGCGAGCTTCGTGCGCGCTCGAACGCCAGCTGGGCCGCAAATGCGATCTGGCTCGACTGCGCGATTTCAACCGAGAGCAGCGTCTGACGGTTGGTGTGGAAGACATAGAGGGATGCGACGGCGAAAAACAGGCTCATCGTCACCACGCAAAGCGCGGACGGCCACATGCGCCCCCATTTGCGCTGCCTGTTCGCTGAACCGGTCAAATCCGTTTACCCATCTTTCCTTCCGGCCTGCGCCGCTCCGCAGCCAGGGTGTCAAAATCTGCGATATGGATACAGAAATTGTCACCAAGCATTCCTGATAACCCATTCTGGACGTGATGTTTCCCAAGGCCGGATGCCCTTTTCCAGGCCCTGTCCCTCACGGTGGATGCATCGGGGCGACACGAAACGCGATGGGACGAATTTGATACGGCGCAGATCAAGTTTTTATATCATATGGGATTTTTCAGCATTCCTGCTTTTTTTATAGTGTCCGTAACCTGCCACAGGCATCGCGTGCGTGCGCGCCGCACTGTGTCCATTTTGACGAGAGCTTGGCTGCGAATGCTCCAATTTGGATGCATCTGTGGTCCAAAGGTGCGGGTAGGATGGAACCCGCCCGCTATGCTCCAGCCAGCGGGCAAAGCCCAAGCCACTTGCAGCCCAGTGTAAGATGGGACACGGTGGAATTAAAGCGCGCGTGGACAAAGCATGCCCCCTGGCGAGGTTGAGGATCATCGGCAATGGCGTTGGGCCGGCAAGGCGAAACATGTTTTCGTCTGGCTTCTGCTCGCCTTCGTGTGCGCGGCGCCGATTATCGTGACGCTTGTGACCTATCAGTTGCACACGAAGCGTGAGGAAAGACAGGCCGTCCTCAATTCCCAGAAGCTCGCTTACGTCCTGATGTCCCATATCGATCGCACGGTTGAGGCGATCGATTCCTTCATGATCAGCTTCGGCAACTATCTCGGGGAAAAGTGGAACCCGGAAGATGTCTACCGGGAGCTTCGCAACGCCAATCTGCCGGCCTCCATTGTCCAGCTCTCTCTTGTGGATGTGAACGGCCGTTTCATCGCGAGCAATCTCGCCCCTCCGGGTGGTGCCCCCATTGACCTTTCGGACCGGGAGCACGTCCGGGTGCATCTGGACGCGCTGGCGGGCGACGACATTTTCATCAGCAAGCCGGTGAAGGGGAGGGTCTCCAAGCTCTGGACGATCCAGTTCAGCCGGGCCATCCGCTCCGAAACCGGGCGGCTGATCGGCATCCTCGTCGCGTCCTACGAGATTTCCGACATCATCGATTTCTACGCGCGGCTGCGCTCCGACCAGCACGTGATCATCGCGCTGGTCGGGTTCGACGGGATCATCCGCGCCCGTGTTGCGGGCGCAGGCGCGCGCGACAGCGTTGGGCAGGACATCAACGGGTCCGCGAGCTTCCAGTCCATGCGGAGCATGCCCGAGGGCGCCTATGAATCTGCCAGCATCCTCGATGGCATTGATCGCATCGGCTATTTCGTGGCCTCGAAGAAGTTTCCGCTGGTGGTTCTGGTGGCTACGGACCGTAATTTCGTCCGCAGCCTCAGCAAGGAATTCATGATCGCCATCGGCGCTGTGGCCGGCGGCGTGTGCATCGGGCTCCTGCTCATGGGGCTGATCTATATCCGCTACAACCGCCTTGAGCAGAAGCTGGGGGCGCGGGAGATCCAGTCCGGCGCGCGGCAGCGGGAGGCCCAGTTCCTGCGGGCATTCGGCAACATGCCGGGCGTCAGCGTCGTGCATGTGAGCGGGGATGTGGCCACGCCCATCGGCGCGAGCAGCTTCGACAATGCCTCCCCCGTCGCCCGCTATGTGCGCAGCCGACAGTTCATCTCCCAGCTTGGTGCCAGCGACGGCTCCTCCGTGAGTGTCGAACACTTCACCAAGGATGGCGAGGAGTTCGAGATCCAGTACGTGGTCGCCCAGGTGAACGATCTCGGCGCCCATGCGCGCGGCAGCGAGGACACGCCCCGCGAAATGGTGGTGTTCGCTCTCGATCGCACGGCGGCGCGCACGGAAGAAAACAACCTCTACCAGATGTCGAAGATGGCGGCCCTCGGCGAGCTGGTCACCGGGCTTGCGCACGAGATCAACCAGCCGCTCGGCGTCATCCGCCTCGCGGCCGCCAATGCCCTCAGCGGCATCAAGCGCGGCCTGCCGCCCGAGCATGTGGAGGAAAAACTCAACCGTATCGTCACCCAGACGGGGCGCATGAAGGCGATCATCGACCACATGCGGATTTTCGGCCGCAAGAGCGAACTGCGCCTGGAGCCGAGTGCGGTGTCCACCGCCATCGAGGGCGCGCTGCAGGTGGTGGGGGCCCAGATCCGCCTCGACGATATCACGCTCACCGCAGCCGGCGGGGATTGCCGCGGTGCGAAGGTGATGTGCCGGCAGGAGCAGCTGGAACAGGTGCTCATCAACCTGCTGCTCAATGCGCGGGATGCCATCCGCTCCCGCCGCCAGTCGGAGGCCGGCTATCGCGGCGCCATCGATGTCTCCTGCACCATCGATGCGGCAGAGGGCGGCGCCTGCACGGCCCGCATCACGGTTCGGGACAATGCCGGCGGCGTGCCGGAGGCGATCATCGGCAAGGTGTTCCAGCCCTTCTTC
>NCCY01000211.1 GCA_002279855.1 Rhizobiales bacterium 12-68-15 | reverse complement strand
GGGGCCTGGGCATGGGCGGCATGGCCGCGCACCACGGCGAGCGGCTTCACGCCCCGTGCCTCGGCCTCCGACAGGCGCATGAGCACGAGGGCGGCGGCGCCGTCCGAGATGGAGGAGGAATTGGCCGCCGTCACCGTGCCGCCGTCGCGGAAGGCGGGCTTGAGGGTGGGGATCTTGTCCGGTCGGGCCGTGCCCGGCTGCTCGTCGGCCGCCACCGGCGCGCCCTTCGGGGGCGTCACCGCGACGATCTCGCCGTCGAACAGGCCCTTTTCGGCCGCCGCGCGGGCACGCTCCAGCGAGCGCAGCGCGAAGGCGTCCTGCGCCTCGCGGGTGAACTGGTAGTGCTGGGCGGTGTCCTCCGCGAAGGTACCCATGAGGCGGCCCTTGTCATAGGCATCCTCCAGCCCGTCGAGGAACATGTGGTCCAGCACCCGGCCATGGCCGAGCCGCATGCCGGCGCGGGCGCGGTCCAGCAGATAGGGCGCGTTGGACATGCTCTCCATGCCGCCGGCCACCACGATCTCGGCGCTGCCGGCGCGGATCAGGTCGGTGCCGAACATCAGCGCCTTCATGCCGGAGCCGCACACCTTGCTGACCGTGGTGCAGGGCACGGACTGCGGCAGGCCGGCGCCCAGCGCCGCCTGGCGGGCGGGGGCCTGCCCGATGCCGGCGGAGAGCACGCAGCCCATCAGCGCCTCGTCCACATCGTCTGCCGCCACCTGCGCGCGCGCCAGCGCGGCGGTGATGGCGGCGGCGCCCAGCGCCGGGGCGGACATGGCCTTGAAGGTGCCCTGAAAGGCCCCGAGCGCGGTGCGGGCCGCACCGACGATGACGATGGGATCGTGATCCATGGCGTTCCTCATTTGCGATTTTGGGCTGCCCCTCACGTCGCAGCCCGGAATTTGATCGTCAACCTGATTTTTTTAATCACACTCTGGATTAAACTGTGCGACAGAACCGCTATGGCCCGCCCTCGCAATCCCCGGCCCAGCGCCGCGCCCGTCAAGTCCGCCCTCCGCGTGCTGGAAGTGCTGGATTATTTCGCCACCGCCCGGCGCCCGTCCAGCGTGTCCGAGATCGCGCGCGCCCTCGGCTATCCCCAGTCCAGTACGTCCATGCTGGTCTCCACCCTGATCGAGCAGGGCTATCTGGCGGAGGGAGCGGACCGGAAGGTGGCGCCGAGCGTGCGCGTTGCCCTGCTCGGCCGGTGGGTGGATGCGCGGGTGACGGACGGGCGCATCCATCGCCTGATGCAGGATCTCGGTCAGGAGACCGGCGAGACCATCCTGCTGGGCATTCCCGGCGACACCAGCGCCATCTATGTGGACGCGGTGCCGGCCACCAACCCCATGCGCCTGCACATTCCGCCGGGCACCACCCGCCCCATCGAGGCCTCCGGGGTGGGGCTCATGCTGCTGTCCGCCATGGACGAGGCGGAGATTGCCCGCCGCGTCGCCCGCGCCGCCGCCGTGCGCCCGCCGGGGCAGCGCGTGGCGCTGGCGGCGGTGATGGCGGAGGTGGGCGACATCCGCCGCCTCGGCTTCTCCCGCTCGCTGGATCGCGTGGTGCCGGGCGCGGGCATCGTCTGCGTGCTGCTGCCGCAGGCGGTGCAAGAGCATCCCGTCGCCCTCGGCATCGGCGGGCTGTCCTCCGTGTTGCTGGAGCGGACGGAGGACCTGGTGGACCTGCTGCGCGCGCGGATCGCCCGTCATCTCGGCACCTGACGGGTCAGTCGCGCGCCGTCAGGCTCTCGCGCAACATGTCCGCCCACAGGACAAGCGATTCCTGGAAGCCCGGCTCGGACAGAGCGCGCAGCCGCGCCTTGGTGAGGCGGAAGGCGAGATCGGGCTGCGCCGCCAGTTCCTCCGCCAGCCGCAGCGCCTCGGGCACCACCTCTTCCGGCGCCACCACGCGGTTGAACAGGCCAAGCCGCTGGCATTCCTCGCCGGGCATCATCCGCCCGGACAGGCACAGGTCGGTGGCAAGCCGCGCGCCCAGCATCTCGCGGATCAGCCATGGCCCCATGCTGCTAGGAATGCCGGAGCGGATTTCCGGCTGCCCCATGCGCACGCCGGCATGGGCGACGCGGAAATCGGCCATCAGCGCGAACTGGAACGAGGAGCCCGCCGCGACCCCGTTCAGGGCCGCGATGGTGGGGCAGGAGAGCGCGCGCAGCGTGCCATAGAAATGGCCCCACGCCCCGACCCATGCGGAGACCTCATCCCGCGCCGGGCCGGGCTCCTTCAGGTCACCGCCGGCGCCGAAGGCGCGCGGGCCTTCGCCGGTGAACACCACGGCGCGCACGCCGGCATCGGCCTCGCACGCCTCCATGGCCGCGACGAGCTCGCGGCGCATGGCGGTGTTCCACGCATTCATCACCTCGGGCCTGCGGAAGGTGACGAGCGCGGCGGCGCCGTGCCTCTCGACGGAGATGAATTGCGACACCCGAGCCTCCGTTATCATATATGTGATGATAATGATCGTATTGACGAAGATCAGTGGCTCCATTAGCACCGGAACCTTCATGCTCCAAGCCTTCGCCGTCCCGCCTTCGGGGGCGCTGGCCGTAGCATCTCCGCAGTACCCGTATCGCCGCAGTAATCTGAAGCTCCGCTCCTCCGCACGATGCCCGCAGACGGTTTCGGCGGAGCCGCCAAGACCGGGATGGACGCCGTGGGCCCGCTCTCAGGAACCCGTATCCTCGATCTCACCACCGTCATGATGGGGCCGTCCGCCACCCAGACCCTGGCGGAGATGGGCGCGGACGTGATCAAGATCGAGCCGCCGCAGGGCGACCCCATCCGCCTGATCGGGCCGGGGCGCAATCCCGGCATGGGCGGGCTGTTCCTGAATGCCAATGGCGGCAAGCGCAGCCTGGCGCTTGACCTGAAGCATCCGGACGGGCGCGGGGCGCTGTTGAAGCTCGCCCGCACGGCGGACGTGATCGCCTACAATGTGCGCCCGCAGGCCATGGCGCGGCTCGGTCTCGCCTATGAGGACGTGGCGCGGGAGAACCCGGCCATCATCTATGCCGGCATGTTCGGCTACGGGCAGGAAGGCCCCTATGCGGCGCGCCCGGCCTATGACGACCTGATCCAGGGGGCGTCGCTCATTCCGTGGCTGATCGCGCAGGTGAGCGAGGGCGGCCCGCGCTACGTGCCCTCCGCCATCGCCGACCGCATCGTGGGCATCGCGGCGGTGGGCGCCATCTGCGCCGCGCTTTATCACAAGCAGAAGACCGGGCAGGGGCAGCGGGTGGACGTGCCCATGTTCGAGACGCTGGTGGGCATCATCGCCGCCGATCATCTCGGCGGCCTCACCTTCGAGCCGCCGCTGGATGCGGGCGGGTATCCGCGCCTGCTGACGCGGGAGCGGCGCCCCTACCAGACCCGTGACGGCTATGTCTGCGCGCTGCTCTACAATGACAAGCAGTGGCGCAGCTTCTACCGCGCCATCGGGCAGGAGGCGGCGTTCGAGGCGGACCCGCGCCTGCACAACATGTCCACCCGCAACAGCCACATCAACGCGCTCTATGGCGAGGTGGCCGCCCATTTCCGCCACCGCACCACGGCGGAATGGATGACGCTGCTGGAGGCGGCGGACATTCCCTTCGCGCCCTTCCACGACCTGCAATCGGTGCTGGAAGACCCGCACCTTGCCGCCGTGGGCTTCTTCCAGCCGCAGGAGCATCCGAGCGAAGGCGCGATCCGGCGCATGCGCCCGGCGGCCCGCTGGTCGCAGACGCAGCCCGGCCCGGTGCGCCCCGCCCCGCGCTTCGGCGAGCACACCCGCGACCTTCTGGCGGAAGCGGGTTTCGCGGCTGACGACATCGACCGCCTGATCGCGGACGGCGCGGCGCTGGAGGACATGCGCAGGTGAGGTGTGTGGACGAATTTAATACTTTGCTTTTTTTGAAATCGCCCTCGCTATATTCGGAAATACCGGACTTTCGTCCCGATTGAAAAGCGGTCGCACATCGGGATAAGGTCCGGCGGCGGAAGGGCATGACCGGGATGTGTCGCGGATGATCGTCAAGCAGGTCGCGTTTGCGCTCCAGATCCTTGAGCTGTTCGCGGAGCGCAAATCCCCCGCCACGCTTTCGGAAATCTCCGATCATTTCGGCTGGCCCCGCTCCAGCACGTTCAATCTCATCGAGACCCTGAGCAAGGCGGGCTACCTGCACGAGCTGCGCCACCGTGCCGGCTATTACCCCACCCCGCGCCTGCTGAAGATGGCCGAGGCCATCGTGACCGAGGGGCCGATTTCCGAGGAATTGCGCGCCATGGTGCGCCGCCTCGGCGAGCGCACCGGGGAGACCGCCATCCTCGCCGCGCCCTCCGGCGGCAGTGCGGTGTTCGTGGAGGTGATCGAATCCACCAATCCCATCCGCTACTTCGCCCATGTGGGCCAGCGCGCGCCCATGTATGCGACCTCCGCCGGGCGCGCCATCCTCTCGCTGCTGACCCGCAAGGAGCGGGCCGCCATCCTCGCCCGCACCGAATATGAGCAGTTCGCCCCCGACACGCTGATGAGCCCGGAGGCGGTGGAGCGGGAGATCGAGACCTCGCTGCGGCGCGGCTGGTTCCTCAACAATAACGGCTACTCGCCGGGCCTGCTGGGCATCGCGATCCCCCTGCCGCTCAGCGACCGCCACTTCTGCCTGATGGTGGCCGGTCCGGCCTATCGGCTGGAGGCGCGGACGGGCGAACTCGCGGCGGAAGTGCAGGGCGCCATCGATGCGTTCCTGCCGCGTCGGAGCGCCTGATTTTCCGGATAAAAATCAAAGGCTTGCAGTGCTTTCCACGGCGTTTTGCGCCGTGCGCGGCCGGCTGCGTCTTGATCTCATTTTTCATATATGTGTATGATGTTTTCAACATCATGAAACACATGAGATGACGGAGGGACGTAAGGATGGGTGCTCCCAAGAGCGATCTGCCCTATGTGGGACTGGGCATTCCCTATGAGGGCTGGACGGTGGGGCGGCGCTTCCGCACGGTCGGCCGCACGGTCACGGATGCGGACATCACCAATTTCGTCTGCATCACCGGCATGCTCGAAGTGCTGTTCACCAACCTCGACTATCTGGAGAAGGAATCCCTCATCAAGGGCCGCCTCGCCCCCGGCGCGCTGGTCTATTCCTTCGCCGAGGGACTGCTGATGCAGTCCGTCATGCAGCATACCGGCCTCGCCTTCCTCGGCATGGAGACCTCGAAGCCGGGCCGCGGCATCGTCACCGCCCTCAACAATGTGGTGAACCAGCGGGGCGAGATCGCGCTCGCCTATACCGCGACGCGCATGGTGAAGAGCTTCGAAGACTAAGCGGAAACAATCCGCGCTAAAAAGCCTGAAATCAAAGAATAAAGGGAGGATGAAATGACGTTCCTGAATACGTTCCGCATCGCCGCGACCGCCACGGCGCTGTCGCTTTCCGCCGGCGCGGCGCTGGCGCAGACCACCGTTCCGCTCGCCACCTGGGGCGGCGCGAACCATGTGTGCGTGCGCCAGTTCGTGCCGGCGCTGGAGGCCGCGCTCAAGAGCGGCAAGCCCAACTCCATCACCTTGCAGCATTTTCCGGGCGGACAACTGGCACAGGACAAGGACATGCCGGTCGGCATTCCCATGGGCCAGGTCAAGTTTGGCTGGATCACGGTCAATGGCTGGTCCGGCACCGTGCCCGACACCCGCATCATGGACGCCCCCACCGGCCTGACCATGGCCCAGCTGGACGCCGTGGTCGACAGGCCGAACGGCCTTATGTCGTTGATGCAGAAGAAATTTTCCGAGAAGAACGCGGTCCTGCTCGGGCTCGCGGACCTCGGCCCGCCGGCCGTCGTCTCCAAGGTCCCCATCAAGGTTCCCGCCGACTTCGCCGGCAAGAAGGTCCGGGTCTTCTCTGAAGGGCAGGCCGAGGCCGTGCGCGCCTTCGGCGGCTCGCCGGTTACCATCCCCTTCGCGGACGTCTATCCGGCCATGCAATACGGCACGGTGGACGCGGCCATCATCGGCTTCCAGGGCGTGGACAGCCAGAAGATGTACGAAGTCGCCAAGTTTGTCCTTGTTCCGTCCTCGTTCCTCGGAACGACCATGATGGGCTGGGCGGCCAACAAGCAGTGGCTGGACAAGCTGCCCGCCGCCGACAAGGCCGCGCTGATCGCCGCAGTGGACGAGGCCAGCCATTCCAACCGCAAGGCCATCGTCGCGGAGATCGATGACCTCACCAAGGCCTATCGCGGCCGGGGCATGGAAGTGACCTTCCTTCAGCCGGACATGCCGGAATATCCCGCCTGGCAGAAGGCCACCGCCCCGCTGCTGAAGGCGACCCTCGCCAAGCTCAGCCCGGACGTTGCGGCCCTGTTCCAGCCGAAGGACTGAGTTCTCAATGGCTTCCACGGACCCGACCACGTCGCGCAGCGGCGTGGTCACCGCCCTGGAGCGGCTGGGCGA
>NCCY01000210.1 GCA_002279855.1 Rhizobiales bacterium 12-68-15 | reverse complement strand
TCCAGCGCCTGACGCATCACGGTGACGTTGCCGGTGCAGTCGAACGTGAAGTCCGCGCCGCCGTCGGTGAGGTCCTGGATGGCGGAGACCACCTTGTCGGAGCCGACTTCCAGCGGATTGACGAAATCGGTCATGCCGAACTTCTTCGCCATCTCGACCTTGGCGGGGTTGATGTCCACGCCGATGATCTTGTCGGCGCCCACCATGCGGGCGCCCTGGATCACGTTGAGGCCGATACCGCCAAGGCCGAACACCGCGACATTCGCACCGGGCCAGACCTTGCCCGTATAGATCACCGCGCCGATGCCGGTGGTCACACCACAGCCGATATAGCAGATCTTGTCGAAGGGGGCGTCCTCGCGCACCTTGGCGAGGGCGATCTCGGGCAGGACGGTGAAGTTCGCGAAGGTCGAGCAGCCCATATAGTGGAACACCTCGCCGCCATCGCAGGAGAAGCGGCTGGTGCGGTCCGGCATCAGGCCCTGTCCCTGGGTGGCGCGGATGGACGTGCACAGGTTGGAGCGCTGCGAGAGGCAGGTTTTGCACTGCCGGCATTCCGGCGTGTAGAGCGGGATCACATGGTCCCCGACCTTCAGCGAGGTCACGCCCGGGCCGATTTCGCGCACGATTCCCGCGCCCTCATGGCCGAGAATGGCGGGAAACTTGCCCTCGGAATCGAAGCCGTCGAGGGTGTAGGCGTCGGTGTGGCACACGCCGGTCGCCATCACCTCCACCAGCACTTCGCCGGCCTTCGGGCCTCCCACCTCGATGGTCTCGATGGTCAGCGGCTTCTTGGCCTGCCAGGCGACGGCGGCGCGCGACTTCATGGGGCACTCCTCTGGTGGATCGGGGGAATCCCCCGGCGCAGGGTTGGCACTGTCCGCCGGGGGGCAGGCGAGGTCAATAAGCCGGTCGCTTGACGGCATTCCGGTACAGGAGGATGGATCACGGTCTTTTGCACCGCCTCACGGCTGGCGGAGGGGCGAGGGCGGGAACCCGTCCTGCGGGGCCGGGCTTGTCCGGGCGTGCGCAACGCATCAATCCGGGCCGACCTGGCCCGATCGGAGGCCGCCCATGACCCAGACACAGATGCCGCCCGCCGCAATGACCTCGTCACCGACAGCATCCGATGCGCCCGCCTTCTCGCGGCGCGCCGCGCTGATGCTGGCGGGCGGGGCGCTTGCCAGCGCCACCGTGTTCGCGCCCAACATCGCGCGCGCCGCCGCCCCGTTCGCCTTCCCGCCCTTGCCCTATCCGGAAGACGCGCTGGTGCCGACCATTTCGGCGCGCACGGTCGGGCTTCACTATGGCAAGCATTCCAAGGGCTATTACGACAAGGTCAACCAGCTCGCCGCGGGCAAGCCCTATGCGGACATGACCCTCGCCGAGATCGTGGTGGCGGCGAAGAAGAGCGGCGACACCGCCATGTTCAACCAGGCCGCGCAGGCATGGAACCACGACCTTTACTGGGCCAGCTTCAAGGGCGGCTTCCAGCAGCCCGATGCGGCGTTCGCAAAGGTGGTGGACCAGCAGTTCGGCAGCCTGGAAATCCTCTCCCGCAAGATGGTGGAGACCGGCGACACCGTGTTCGGCACCGGCTGGGTGTGGCTGGTGAAGGACGGCGACAAGCTCGACATCATCGGCATGAAGGACGGCATGAACCCGCTGGCGGATGGCAAGACCACGCTCGTGGGCGTCGATGTGTGGGAGCACGCCTATTATCTCGATTACGAGAACCGGCGCGCCGCCCATGTGGATGCGGTGCTCAAGAAGCTGGTGAACTGGCAGGTGGTCAGCGATCGCTTCGGCTGAGCCCCGTCCGCCCGCAGGTCCGGTGCGGCAGCGTCCGCGCCGGGCTTAGTGCCCCACGTCCTCCAGCTTCATACCTTTGGTCTCGATGCCGAAGTGCCATGTCACCCAGGCGCCGGCCAGCGAAGCGACCGCCAGAATATACAGCAGCGTCTGCGTGCCGATGCTGAGCAGGAGGACGGGGAACAGGAAGGCGGTCAGCACCGCGCCCACCTTGGCCACCGCAGCGGCAAAGCCGGCGCCGAGACCACGCACATGGGTGGGAAACACTTCGCCCGCCAGCAGGTAGGTCTGCGCGTTGGGGCCGAGATTGGTCATGAAGTTGAACAGCATGAACCCGACATAGATCAGGAAGATCTGCATGTTGCCTTCGTAGCCCACCGAAAAGGAGGCCACGAGCAGGCCCACGGCGCAGCCGATGAAGCCGAGGATCTGCAGCGGGATGCGTCCCACCCGGTCGGCCAGCAGCACGGCCGCGATCATGCCGGCCAGCAGCAGCAGGTCGATGATGCCCGCCCCCTTCGCCGCCTGCATGTCGTTGACGATGATATCGGTGATGTCGTGAGTGTGGGCGACCCGCACCTCGCCGATGGCAGCGGCAAGAATGGTCGGGGTGAAGATGCCGATGCCGTAGGTGGACAGGTCCTGGAGGAACCAGGGGACCGAGGCGAGGATGGTCGCCTTGCGGTTCTTGGCCGAAAACAGGGTCTTCAGCGTCCGCTCTTTCTTGTGCTGGTGGTGATGCCCGTGGTGCCGCACCTTCAGCTTGATCGCCTTGGGATAGTCCGGGCTGCGCTTCAGCAGCCGCCGGATCTGCTCCTCCGCTTCCGGCACCCGGCCCACCGCCGCCAGCCAGTGGCTGCTTTCCGTCACGAAGAAGCGACCCACCAGAACGATGATGCCCGGAATGATGGCGCTGGCGTACATGAGACGCCACGCCCCCACGTCCGGCATGAGCGTCAGGATCAGGTAGCCGATGGCGGTGCCGGTGAGGGCGCCCACCGCCTGAAAGGCGAAGGCGGCCAGAACGAGGCGTCCGCGGGCGGAACTGGGAATGCTCTCCGAGATCACCAGATGGGCGGTCGGGTAGTCGCATCCGAGCGCGAGGCCGATGCCGAACAGGAACACCACCACCCACGGAAAGGCGGTCGCGACCGAGAGCAGGATCAGGAAGAAGATGAAGATCACCATCTCGATGATGAACATCAGCTTCCGCCCGAAATGATCGGACAGTCCGCCAAGGGTCAGGGCGCCCACCAGAATTCCGAACAGACTGGCCGCACCCACGAGCCCGTGCTCGAAGGCGCCCATGCCGAATTCCTCGCTCATGAGCGGCATGGCGACGCCGGTCATGAACACCACCAGACCCTCGAAGAACTTGCCTGCCGCCGCCAGCGACCAGATGCGCCACTGCATGGCGGTCATGGGGGTCGCAGATACCGGAGTCCCGTCCCGCCATTGCGGAGTCTCGTCGATATAATCCTGGACGGAGCGCGCCTCCATCTCGGGCTTGAGGGGGGGCGGTGTGGCGGTATCGTGCATCGAAGACCCCGAGGAAGACGTCTTCCGTGACATGCCCGCTCCCCGTGAATGGCGTGTGACACCCATATACCGCCCGCTGCCGTTCATCATGCTGAAAAATACAGGCGCGCCAGCGGCCCCCGGCGGCCCGGGGATCGTTTCTTCGCCAGCGGAAGCGCGCTATGACAAGGCACAACATGCGCGGGAGGCGGGAATGGTGTCTGGTCAAATCGGGCGCGGGATCGGCGCCGCAAGCGCGCTTGTGGGCACGCTGTTCCTTGCGGCCTGCGGCACGACCCCCAGCTCAAACTGGGGCGTGGGCGTCGTCAAGGAGACGGACCCCTGGGGGGCGTACGAGGCGGTCGTCACCGTGCCGGCGCCCGATGCGCCGCCCCGCGTGTTCGAATGCACCGGGCCGTGGTCTCCCACCACCACCGACGTGAACATCATGGCCGATTTCGGTCAGGCCAATGTGGGCCATGCCGAAGTGATGCAGCCCAACGGCTCCTCGGCACCCGGCACCATTCTGCTGCCCAACGAGCCCAAGCTGCGCGTGGATGTCGCCTGGGCCGATGCCATCGGCTACACCATGCCGCTGCGCGCCTCCTTTACCGACGAGACACGCTGGAGCGTCGCCGGTGTCGCCATCGGCACCAGCATTGCCGATGTGGAAAAGGCCAACGGCCGCCCGTTCCGCATGGTGGGCTTCGGCGGCAACAGCGGTGGCGTGGTGACAGACTGGAAAGGCGGCCGGCTCGCCAACCTGACGGGGCCGTGCCGGCTCGGCGTCCAGTTCGCCATTTCCGCGCTGGCTCCGGACAGCGCGCAGGCGCGGGCGTCCGGTCCCAAGGTGTTCAATTCGAACGACCCCGCCATCCGGGCGCTGACCCCTACGGTGGGTCTGTTCTGGGTGAACTACAAATGGTAAGGATGAATACCCGTTCACGGGTATTATAGTAGTTATGGTTTCGTTTCATCCCGAGAGGAGCCGTCACATGGTCCGTTTCTCTTCCGCCTCCAAGCTCGTCACCGCGTTCGTTCTCGGCGCGGCCATCACCCTTGGTGGACAGGCCATGATTTCCAAGTCGTTCGCCAACCAGCCCTTCATGGAAGCGGCCCTTGAGCAATTGCGCGCTGCCCGCGCCAGCCTCGACCAGGCAGCCCCCAACAAGGGTGGCCATCGCGACGCCGCCATCGGCCTGATCGACCAGGCCATTGTCCAGGTCAAGGAAGGCATCGCCTACGCCCGCTGAATGATGGCGTCCTGAACGCCCGAGCGATCGCCGGGGCCCGGTTTTCCCGCAGCCCCGGCATTTGTCCTTTCCTCCGCCCTGTTTGGCGTTCATCAAGCGATCATGGACTGGATTTCCTTCTGGGACGGCGCCCACGCCATTTATGTGAGCGACCGTCACAAGAGCCTGCATTACGCACGCATCGCTGCGGATATCGCCCGCTTCGTGCCCTCTCCCGGCGCGCGGGTGCTGGATTATGGCTGCGGCGAAGCGCTGGGTGCCGATGCACTGGCGGCCTCTTGCGGCCATCTGACCGTGTGCGATGCCGCCCCCGGCGTGCGTGAAAAGCTGCGCCAGCGCTTCTCCGGCCGTGCGAATCCGGGCGTGCTGTCGCCGGATGAAGTGGCGGCATTGCCGGACGGGCACTTCGACCTGATCGTCGCCAATTCCCTGCTGCAATATCTCGACCGTCCGACGCTCGACGGCCTGCTTGTACTCTGGCGGCGCCTGCTCGCCCCGGGCGGGCGGCTGCTGCTGGCGGACATCATTCCCCCCAACGTGTCGGCGGTGCAGGACGCCGCCGCACTGCTGTCCTTCGCGGCGAAGGACGGGTTCCTGCCGGCCGCTGTCGTCGGGCTCGTGCGCACCGCCTTGTCGCCCTATCGCAAGCTGCGCGGCGAGCTGGGCCTGTCCATGTATCGCGAGGACGCCTTCCTTGCGCTCCTGCGCGAGGCGGGCTTCGCCGCCGAGCGGACGCGGCCCAATGTGGGCCACAACCAGAACCGCATGGCGTTTCTGGCGCGGGTGGCGTGACGTCTCAGG
>NCCY01000209.1 GCA_002279855.1 Rhizobiales bacterium 12-68-15 | reverse complement strand
GATCACAGACGACGCCTATCCGCTGCTCGTCTTTCGCACCGGCGACCACCAGTTGCTGGGGGGCGTCACCCTCTCCAACGTGCGGCGCGGAATCAGCCAGGCCGCGAGCCTCGGCTACTGGATGGGGGCCCCGTTCGCAGGCAAGGGCTACATGCGCGCCGCCGTGGCCGCATTGCTGCCTGTCGCTTATGACGCCCTGGGCCTGCACCGGGTGGAAGCGGCCTGCATGACCACCAACCATCCCTCCATCCATCTGCTGGAAAGCCTCGGCTTCGTCCGCGAAGGCGTCGCTCGGGAATATCTGTGCATCAATGGCGCGTGGGAGGATCATTTCCTCTATGGCCGCCTCTCCAGCGACAGCGCGGGCAAGCCCGCTGTCCGCGCGCCCGGCATGTCTCGCACCACGGCATCCGTCTAGGCACCGATCCGGCCAGATCGGATCCCCCGTCCAAAGTCCGCTGACGCGGGGGACAGCGCGAGCTGAGCGCCCCCACCCGATCACAAACCGGATCAGGACATGAGTGTAGTGCCTTGATATTTAGAGTTCAATTTCAAGTGGAGCATGAATACCGAGATCAGGGCTGACGGGCGTTCAGTTCGCCGTCTTGTCGGGCGCCGGGGGAAGTGCCGTGGGCTTCGCCAGCTGCTCGATGACGGTCCGGACCGCAGCCTCGCCCACCGGCCCACGATTGCGCACGGCCTCCAGCAGCGGCTGAGCCGCGCCCGATCGCTCGATCAGACTGCGCGGGTCGAGCATCACGAACGGACTTTGCCATGACCCCTGGATAATGAACGGGAGGTCGAACGGGGGCCCCTGGCGCTCGCTGCCGGAGGGAGACGTGAGCAGGATGGCGTGGCCCTGCAGGTCAATATCGCGCGCACCCACATCCACCTCGCCTTTCAGCAGAAGGTTAACCTGCTTGCCGAGGATATCCGCCGTGTGAACGGTGGCGACACCGGAGGCGAGGCTGATGCGGGCCGTGAGGCGGTCGAAAGGCGTGCGGCCGCCCCGCAGGTCGCCGCCGCCGGACAGGGGGCGGCGCTCGATCCGGCGCATGACCTGCGCCACGTCGATGCCGGTAACGGAGCCGTTGGCGGCCTGAAGATTCACCTGCCCTGAGAGAGACTGGGCCAGTTCGAAATAGCTGCGCCCGGTTCCCGAAAGGTCGGCTTCCAGATCGCCCACCCCTTCAATCCGCCGGATCGCCAGCAGATCACCGAGGGCCCGGTCGAGGGCGATGCCGGTCCCGTCGCCCTTGAAGCGCAGGGCCATGCCCTTGCCCTGCGAGTCTTCCATCACGTCCAGCGACGCGCGCACCGTGCCGCCCCAGGCCTGAGCGGTGCCGAGGGCGAGCACGAGATGACCCGAACGGAGCATGGCGCTGGTGGCGACGCGCTCCATGACGCTGAGCGCACCCTCGCTGCGATTGCCGTCGAGGTCCAGCTTCAGGGGAGAAATCTGCGCCTTGTCGCGGTCACCCGCGACCTTTCCGGAAAATGCAAACCGCTTGAAGCCGCCGGCGATAGGGAGCCGAACGCCGGCCCAGTCGGCGAGAGCGCGCAGCACGGGGGCCTCGCCACTGAGGTCACCGGTGATGCGCGCGGACAGGCCGGCTGCGGCCTGACCCTTGAAGTGCAGCCACGACTCCCCGCTGGTGAGTTCGAAGCGGGTGTCGGTGAGGCGGCCAGCGATGAAGGTCGGTGCGTCGGCGATGTCGAGATCGGCCTGCGTCTCCCGGTCCCGCCAGGTGAAGACGACCCGTGCCTTGACGCCGCCGCCCAGCGGAGAGCGCTCGATATCCGCTTCGATGCCGCTGATCAGTTCCTCGGTCAGCCCGTCCGTGTTGCGGATCGCGATTGTGCCCCCGCGGAGCCGAAGTTCCGGCAGTTTCGGCCCGGAAATGAGGGAGACAAGGGCAGGGGTGAAGGCGGGAGGCTTGCCGGTGACAACCAGCGTCGGCCGCTCCAGTGTCACATCCGCCACTTCCACCCGCCCCATCAAAAGGGGC
This sequence comes from Rhizobiales bacterium 12-68-15, assembly GCA_002279855.1. Classification (GTDB taxonomy): domain Bacteria; phylum Pseudomonadota; class Alphaproteobacteria; order Rhizobiales; family Xanthobacteraceae; genus Aquabacter. The sequence continues at coordinate 5,275 of NCCY01000209.1, read as the reverse complement.
AGGAGACGCAAGCGCGCCACGGCGCCCTCGGCATCCAGGGCAAACCGCCCGGGCATGGGAAAGGTCACCTTGTCCAGAACCACAGCCGGGGCGGGCAGAAGCGCGATGCGCGGCGCCCCGCCTATGGTCGCGTGCTGCCCTCCGGTGGTGCGGGCAAGCGCCTCCGATACCACGCGGCGCAATTCCCCCTCCGAAACCAGACTGGGGGTCAGGGTCATCAGTGCCAGCCCGAACACGGCGAGCACTCCGGCCAGCACGGCCGTGGCAAATGCCGCCCGTCGGGTTTTGGAGCCGAACATCACAACAAGAAATTCCGATCCTTCGTGAGAATGGGGCGGTCGACGCGAAAATGGATGCGCGAATCCCCCACCATACGCAGGCGCACTATCCTTTCGCTCTGTGTCGCTTTCATGGCCTTGCGGCTAAGGCGCAGCGCGGCCGTGGGTCGCCTGTCTCGCAAGGCGTGAAGCCCGCCGGCCGCCGGAAGAAGGATCCGCCAGAACGGTGCGCGAGAGTTTTGCCAGCAGCAGCACAGGCACAAGGCCCACGAGCACGATCATCAGGGCCGCCACAGCGCCATCCTCATAGCTTCCCCGCGCAGCCTCACCATAGACATGGGTCGCCAGCGTCTCGACGCCGAGCGGGCGCAGCAGGAGGGTCGCGGGCAATTCCTTCATGCCGTCCACGAACACCATCAGGCCCGCGGTCGCCAGCGAGGGGCGCAGCAGGGGCAGGTGGATGCGCCGCACCGTGCTGCGGGTGCCATGGCCGAGGCTCCGGGCCGCCATGTCCAGATGGGGCGAGATCTTGCCATAGCCGGCCTCCAGCCCGCCCACACAGATCACCAGGAAACGGATGGCATAGGCGATCACCAGGGCCGCCCCGGAACCCGACAGCAGCAGGCCGAGGGAAATTCCGGCAAGATCACGCCCGAGCGCATGCAGCCAGTTGTCGATGCCGGCCAGCGGGGTGAGAAGCCCGACCGCAAGCACGGTGCCAGGAATCGCATAGCCAATGCCGGACAGGCGCGCGAGCGCACTCGTGACAGGGGAGGGGGACAGGCGGAGCGCGAGCGCCACGGCAAGGCCGAGTACCACCGTCAGCACGGTCCCACCCAAAGCGAGGAGGGCGCTGTTGCCCGCCTCATGCAGAAGGGACGCAGGAATGCCGGCATAACCGATACGCCGTGCCGAGGCGGTGACAAGGTGCAGGACGGGAATGACAAAGCCCAGCAGCACCGGAATGAGGCAAGCCACCAGCGCAGCCACGCCCCATGGCCCGGACAGACGCACCCGCGAGAGGGGTCGCGATGGGCCGCCGCCATACCGCGCCCGGCTGCGGGCGGCGCGCTCCGCAGCCACGAGGACGAGCACGAAAAGCAGCATGACCAGCGCAATCTGCGCCGCGCCGGGCAAATTGGAGCGGCTGACCCAGGTGGTGTAGACCGAGACCGTCAAGGTCCGCATGCCGAGGAATTCGGAGGCGCCGATATCGCCCAGCACCTCAAGCAGCGCGAGGGTGACGCCGGCAACGATGGCAGGTCGCGCCATGGGCAGCGCCACGCGCCACGCCACCCGCCAGCGGCGCGCACCCAGCGAGCGGGCGACTTCCAGCGCCGAGGCGGACTGGATGAGGAAACTCGCCCGCGCGGAGAGATAGACATAGGGATAGAGAACGCAGGACAGCACGAAGATGCAGCCCCAGGCGGATCGAAGGTCCGGTAACTGGAAATCGCGCGGCCGGGCAATGCCCAGCATCCAGCGCAGCGTGCCCTGCACCGGGCCAAGCGGATGCAACACATCCAGATAAGAATAGGCGACGATGTAGCCGGGCAGGGCGAGCGGCAGCAGCAGCGCTACGTCCATCATGCGCCGGCCCGGAAACTCGCAGGTCGCCACCAGCCAAGCACAGGGCACCGCGACCAGAGTCACCGTGATCCCGACGCCGACAAGGAGGACCAGGGTTTGCCAGATGGCGGTGGGCAGGACGTTCGCGATCAGGTGGGGCCAGAGATCGCCCGACCCTTCCGAGGCGATGGCCACCAGCGCGATCACCGGCAGCGCCACCAGCAGTGCGACCAGGGCCGAGGCCACCACCGGCAGCGACAGGAGACGCCGGGAAGACCCGCCGGAGAGCAAAGCGGGCGAGGAGATCGGCGGGATGTCGCTCAAAGGGGTCTCGTTACTGGGTGGCCGATCCTCGGTATCAGCCTCTATCACGTCTTATATTCAAGAATCGAGCGGCCACCGGAACGCTGGTGTCCCGGTGGCCGCCTTTGGTGCGGATCAGTTGTCGAAACCGACCTTGTCGATCAACTCGCTCGCCTTCTTGCGCGCCTTGGCCACCTCGACCAGCGAGATGGTGTCCACCTTGAGCGGGCCGAGGTTTGCGATGACGGGATCGATGGTGGCAGTCGCAACCACGGGATATTCGAAGTTCGCCTTCGCATAGATGGCCTGCATCTCCGGCGAGACGGCGAATTCCAGAAGGCGGATGGCATTGTCCTTGTTGGGGGCGTTCTTCGCGACGGAAGCGCCCGAGACGTTCACATGGGTGCCACCGCCCTCGAACACCGGGAGGACCACCTTGATGGCGTCGGCCCACTTCTGCTGGTCGGGTCCGCCCTTTCCGGAGCGCATCAGACCGACATAATAGGAATTGCCGACGGCGAGATCGCAGATGCCGCCGAGAATGTCGCGGGCGCCCTCGCGATCACCGCCGGTGGCCTTGCGAGCCAGATTGGCCTTCACGCCACGCAGCCATTCCTCGGTCTTCGCCTCACCGTGGTGAACGATATAGGCAGCGGTCAGGCCCACATTGTAGGGGTGCTGGCCAGACCGGATGCAGATCTCCTTCTTCCACTTCGGATCTGCCAGGCTCTCATAGGTGAGCTGGCCGAGATTGAGGTCCTTGGAGGCATATACGAGGCGCGCGCGCAGCGAGAGCGCATACCAGTTGCCGTCAGGATCGCGCAGATTGGCGGGAATGGCGGCAAGGAGGGTCGGGCTCTTGACGGGCTGGGTGACACCCGCATCCACCACGTCCAGCAAATTGCCCACATCGACCGTCATCAGCACGTCGGCCGGGGAGGCGGCGCCCTCCGCCTTGACGCGCTCGGCAAGACCGTCCTTCACGAACACGCTGTTGACGGTGATGCCCGTGGACTTGGTGAAGGCCTCGAACAGCGGCGCTGCGAGAGCCGGCTCACGGGTGGTGTAGACATTCACGACGCCCTGCGCTTCGGCCATCGTCCCGGATACGAGGACGAGCCCGGCAGCAAATGCGCAGGCATTCAGGGTCAGGCGCGGCAGGGGGAACCGTCTCCCGGACATGATTTTCTCCTTGAGCGGCAGTTAAGCTCGACTGTGGAGAGTTCACGTAGCGGCAGGACTTCAGAATGGTCAATGAACGACTTTGGTAACAAGCTAGATTGGATTCAGTACAAATAAAAACTAGACGGCATCTGCCCAACAAAAAGCCCGGCACAAAGGCCGGGCTTTCGCTTCTTGCTGTTCGATCAGAAGAGGATCAATCCCCCTCCATCTCGCCGATATGGTGCTGCGCATAAAGCTGAACACCCAGGCGCCCGACCAGATCGAGCTGGGTCTCAAGGAAGTCGATATGGCCTTCCTCGTCCGTCATCAGCTCTTCGAACAGGTCGCGGCTGGGGAAATCCTTCACCGAATGGCAATAGGCGGCAGCTTCCTGATAGAGAGCGCGCGCTTCCTGCTCGGCGGCGAGATCCGCTTCAAGGATCTCCTTGATATCCTGACCGATCCGCAGCGGATCGAGAACCTGGAGGTTCGGGAAACCGTCGAGGAACAGGATCCGATCCACGAACTTGTCGGCGTGGACCATTTCCTCGATCGATTCGGCGCGCCACTTCTTGGCGAGCGCCTTCAGGCCCCAGTTTTCCAGCATGCGATAATGCAGCCAGTACTGGTTGATCGCGGTCAGTTCCGAACGAAGGCCCCGATTGAGATATTCGATGACCTTTGCATCGCCCTTCATATCAACGCTCCTTGGCCAGCCCTGTGGCGGCTCCCTCATACTCTGAAATAAGACTTAGAGGAATTCTAAATTAAAGACAAGAGGCCAGGATATGCGGGTGAATTCGGCGAACCGCCTCGCGCGCTCACTCGGCCGCAATGACCTTGGTGGAGAGAGACGCGGCAGGGCATTCCGCCGGGCAGGCCGCACAGGATCCGTGCACTTCGTCAAGGATCGCGCGAATCGTGCGGGCACAGCGGCCGCACTGGGGGGAACAGCCGAGGCAGCGATAGACCTGCCCTGTCGAGCGCACGCCGCTGGAATTCGCCAGGGCATCTCGCACCTGGTGATCAGAGAAGACGTTGCAAGAGCAAACAATCATCGCGTCGCCGCCGGCCTTAGTTTAGATTTCTTCTAAACCCGTGATCTAGCACTATTTTTTGACGCCCGGATGTTCCGCCGTCAATAGCCATTGCATCCAACATGGCGCTTTGACCCACCCTATTTAAGAGGAAGGGCATACTTTCTAATTGTTCTATTCTGGCAGCGTGGTGGGACTCTGCGCCGCCGCCCGGAAGAGCTGTGGAAGTACGGCCCGTTTCGCTCCCGGCCTGCCGGCCGCACCTAAGTAGAGAACCTGAGGCTGACGCCGCGCGGGAGCGAAGCGGGCGCGAGGAGGGCAGGGTGGCCCGGCGCCCGTCACTTTGCGGGGCGAGGGGGCTTGCCGCCCCCGCCATCATGCTCTAAGGAACCGCTCCACGTCGGAGCGTAGCGCAGCCCGGTTAGCGCACTAGTCTGGGGGACTAGGGGTCGGAGGTTCAAATCCTCTCGCTCCGACCATTTTTAAAAAAATTAGTAGTTTACGTAAGGCGCCATTTACACTGGCGCCTGCGCCGGCGGCTGGCGCACGTTAGGGTGCCGAGGGAAAACGGTATTGGATTCCGATCTAATTCGGTACGGATTTCGCCGAATCGGGATACGTACGCAGAATTTTCGTGGAGGTCGGAGGCGGGGATGCGCCGAGCGAGTTCATGGATTACTGTCGACTATCCGGCCACCAAGCTTTTCATTGAGGACGTTAAGGACCTAGTCTCGGTGCTTACTACGGATCGAGGTCCGCCGACTATACGAGTCGGAGAATATATTTTCGATTCTCTTGATGAGTTAATCGAGCGAGAGAGTTCGAAATCCATTCGTAATCTTACTCTGGACTCAGAAGGCCAGCGATATACAGCTTATTTGACGCGCTGGGGTCTGTCCGCAAATTACTACCCAAATAACGATA
>NCCY01000208.1 GCA_002279855.1 Rhizobiales bacterium 12-68-15 | reverse complement strand
CGCAGCCCCGCGGGTGGCGGCGCTCGACTGGGCGTTGCTGGAGACGCTCCTCGCCATGGGCATTGTGCCCGTGGCGGCGGCGGAGCTGGTGCTGTTTCGCGCCGTGGCGGTGGAACCGCCGGTGCCTGCAACGGTCGCGGATATCGGCCTGCGCGGCCTGCCGAGCTTCGAGGCACTGCGGCTGGCTGCCCCCGACCTCATCTTCAGTTCCGCCTTCTACGCGCTGTCGGAGCCGCAATTGCGGATGATCGCGCCGGTGGAGACCATCACCATCTACCAGCGCGGCAGCGCGCCCCTGAAACGGGCGCAGGACGCCGCACTGCGCCTTGCGGACGCCTGCGGCCGGCCGATGGCGGGGCCTGCCCTCGTCGCCCGCACCGATGCCGTTCTGGAGGACTGCCGCCGCGCGGTTGCGGCCCATGCGAACCGGCCGCTGCTGGTGATCAATCTGGGCGATGCCCGCCATTTCCGCGTGTTCGGCCGCGACAGCATCTTCGGCGAGGTGCTCGCGCGCCTCGGCCTCATCAATGCATGGACGCAGAACACCTCCTATGCCGCATCCGCCCCGGTGGGGCTGGAGGCGCTCGCCGGTTTTCCGGATGCGGGCCTTGTCATCCTGCCGCCGATCCCCCCCGATGCGCGGCGGGTGCTGCCGGACAGCGCGCTGTGGAACGCCTTGCCGGGCGTGCAGGGCCGGCAGGTGCGCGTGCTGTCCTCGGTGAACCCGTTCGGCGGCCTGCCCACGGCAGAGCGGTTCGCACGCCTGCTGGCGGACAGCCTTGCGCGGCCGGAAGGAAACGGCCTTGGCTGAACTCATCCTGACCGCGCCCCGCCCCCGGCGCGGCGCGCCCGTTTGGGCGGGGCTCTGCGCGCTGGCGGCGGGCCTGTTCCTCGCCACCCTCCTGAACCGTCCCGCCTTGCCCGGAGACGGGGAGAGCGCAAGACGGCTTGCCGATGTGCTGCTGTGGCACAGCCTGCTGCCGCGCGCAGCCATCGCGCTTCTGGCCGGCGCGGCGCTCGGCCTGTCCGGCGCCCTGCTCCAGCGCGTGCTGCGCAATCCCATCGCCGACCCCTCGACGCTCGGCATCGCGTCGGGCGCGCAACTGGCGCTGACGCTGGCGCTGGGCTTTGCCCCCGGCCTGCTCGCCTGGTCGCGGGAAGGGCTCGCCTTCACGGGCGGGGCCGTGGCCGTGGGCATCGTGCTCGCCATGAGCCTGCGGCGGCGGCTCGATCCGGTCACCGTGGTCATTGCGGGCATGACGGTGTCGCTCATGGCCGCCGCGGCCTCGTCCGCCATCGGCCCTGGCGGCGCTGCTGGTGCGGCCGCTCACGGTGCTCAGCCTCGACGATGCCGGCGCCCGCAGCCTCGGCGTCGCGCTGGTCGCGCTTCGCGTGGCGGTGATCGCGCTTGGGGTCTGGCTGGCGGCGAGCGTCATCGCGCAGGTGGGCGTGATCGGCTTCCTCGGCCTTGCCGCTCCCGCCTTCGCCCGCATCAGCGGGGCGCGCACGCAAGGGCAGATCCTGCTGCGGGCGCCCCTCGCCGGCGCATTGCTGCTCAGCATCGCGGACGGGCTGGTGCACCTGCTGGGGGATGCCATTCCCACCGGCGCGGCCGTGGGGCTCGTCGGCGGGCCGGTGCTGCTCTGGCTGCTGCCCCGCGTCACCGCCACCACTCCGCCCGCGCCGCAGACGGGCGAGGCCCCGCGACGGCTCTCGCAGCCGGGCCGCGCGCTCGTGCTGGTCGTCTGCGGAACAGCCACACTCGCCGCCCTGTCCCTTGTGGTTGGGCGCGACAACCAGAGCTTTTTCCTGGCCACCGGCGCCATGCTTGGCGATCTGCTGCCCTTCCGTGCGCCGCGCATCATCGCGGCGGCCATGGCGGGCGGCTTGCTCGGGGCGGCGGGAGCGCTGCTCCAGCGCCTGACCGGCAATCCGCTGGCAGGGCCGGAAGTGCTGGGCGTCAGCGCGGGCGGCGGCGCGGGCATGGCGCTCGCCCTGCTGCTGCTGGATGCGCCGGGGCTCGGCCTGCTCATGTCCGCCAGCGCGGCGGGCGCGCTGGCCGCCCTGCTCTTCATTCTCGCCATCGGCGTGTGGACCGGCTTCGGGCCGGAACGCATGCTGCTGGCCGGGGTTGCGCTCGGCTGCATGTGCCTCGCCGTCCTCTCTGCGGTGTTCGCCACCGGCGGCTGGAGCACCTTCATCCTGCTGTCCTGGCTCGCCGGCAGCACGGACCGGGTGGGCATGACGCAAGCAAGCCTTCTCGCCCTTGGAGGGGTTCTGCTCATCGCGCCCCTGCCCTTGCTGGGCCGCTGGCTGGACATCCTGCCGCTGGGCGGCGCGACCGGACGGGCGCTCGGCCTGCCGCTGGGCGCGAGCCGGCTGCTGCTCTGCCTGCTGGCGGCGCTGATGACGGCGCTGGCCACCTTCTTTGTCGGACCGCTGAGTCTTGCCGGCCTGCTGGCGCCCCATCTTGCCCGGCTGCTGGGCTTCGTGCGGCCCCTGCCCTTCCTGTTCGCCTCGGTGCTGATCGGGGCCGACCTGCTGATCCTCGCCGACTGGCTGGGGCGGACGGTGGCCTTCCCCTACCAGATCCCGGTGGGCTTCTTCGCGGCCCTCATCGGCGGGCCTTATCTCATCTGGCTGCTCCAGCGCGGAGGCGTGCGCCATGGCTGATCCCCTGCAGGCCACCGCACAGGTGCGCCTGCCCGACCCACTCGCCACCATCCGGGCGCTGGAATCCCATTTCGCCCCCCATGCGGCCATCCGCACGACGGGCGAGGGCACGGTGGTGGAGGCGCCCCAGTTCGGGCGCCTGACCCTCTCCGCACGGGGCGAGACCTTCATCGCCGCCTGCGAGAGCCCGGATGCGACCGCGCTCGGCTTCCTCAAGATGGTGACGGCGGAAGGCTTCATCCGCGCCGTGCCGCGCGGCAGCGGCGCGCTGGTCTGGAGCGGCGACGGCACCGACGCGGCCCTACCCTTCTTCCGCGAAATGGAAGTGGTGGCGAGCCGTCAGGTGACGCCGCGCCTGCGCCGCGTGACGCTGGCGGGGGACGCCGCCCATTTTTCCGGGCCGGGACTGCATGTGCGCGTGCTCATCCCGCCGCACGGACGCCCGCCGGTGTGGCCCCATGCCGGCGTGGACGGGCGCATGGTGTTTCCCACCGGAGCCGATGCGCTGGTACCGCGCGTCTATACCGTGCGCGCGGTAGATCCCGTCGCGGGAACGCTGGACATCGACGTGGTGCAGCATGAAGGCGCCTGCCCCGGCGCCACCTGGGCGCGCTGCGCCGCGCCGGGGGACAAGGCGGGCCTGCTCGGCCCCGGCGGCGGCGCGCCGGAGCAGGGTCGCTGGAACCTGTTCGCGGGCGACGAGACCGCCCTGCCGGCCATCTCCCGCCTGCTGGAGCGCCTGCCGCCGGAGTGCCACGCCGTGGTGCGGATCGAGGTGGCGGACGCGGCGGAAGAACAGCCGCTCGCCTCTCCGGCAACGCTCGACCTGCGCTATCTTCACCGCGCGGATCGGCCGGCGGGCCGGGCTGGCCTGCTGCCGGCCGCTTTGCGGGAGATCGCGTTTCCCGCCGATCTCTCCACCGCCCGCGCCTTTGCCGGCTGCGAGCAGTCGGAAGCGCGGGACATCCGCCGCTTCCTCACCGGGACGATCGGGTTCGAAAAAAGCCACCGCATGGTGGCGGCTTACTGGCGCCTCGGCCACGCAGGCGTGGACATTGGCGACTGAGACGGCGTAGCACGGCGATCATGAGCATACTGAAGCAGTTCTTTTCCTATTACGCGCCCTACAGGGGGCTGTTCCTGCTGGATTTCTCCTGCGCCATCCTGTCGGGGCTGCTGGAGCTGGGCTTCCCCATGGCGGTCGCCCTGTTCGTGGACCATCTCCTTCCGGCGCAGGACTGGGGCCTGATCGTCGCGGCGGCGGTGGGGCTGCTGGTGATCTATCTGGTGAACACCGGCCTGATGGCGGTGGTCACCTATTGGGGCCACATGCTCGGCATCAATATCGAGACCGAGATGCGCCGCCGGGCCTTCGACCATGTGCAGAAGCTGTCCTTCTCCTTCTTCGACAACAACAAGACCGGCCATCTCGTCGCCAAGCTGACGAAGAATCTCGAAGAGGTCGGCGAAGTCGCCCATCACGGGCCGGAGGACGTGTTCCTGGCGGTCATGACGTTCATCGGCGCCTTCGCGCTGATGATGACGGTCAACGTGCATCTGGCGCTGGTGACCGGCGCCATCGTGCCGATCGTGGCATGGGCCACCACCCATTACGGGCGGGAGATGACGGACAATTTCCGCACCCTGTTCGGCCGGGTCGGCGCCTTCAATGCGCGGATCGAGGAAAATGTGGGCGGCATCCGCGTGGTGCAGGCCTTCGCCAACGAGGACCACGAACGCCAGCTTTTCGCCGCCGACAACGGCCTCTACCGCACCACGAAGCTTGCCGCCTACAAGCTCATGGCCGGCAATCTGGCGCTGAGCTATCTGGGCATGCGCCTCACGCAGGTGATCGTGATGCTGGCCGGCACCTGGTTCGTCATCCAGGGCGATCTCAGCAATGGCGGCTTCGTCAGCTTCCTGTTGCTCGTGGGCGTGTTTTTCCGCCCGCTGGAGAAGATCGCCGCCGTTGTGGAGATCTATCCCAAGGGCATTGCCGGCTTCCGCTCCTATCTGGACTTCCTCGCCACCCGGCCGGACGTCGCCGACCGCCCCGGTGCGCGCCCGCTCGGCCCGGTGCGGGGCGAAATCCGCTATGAGGACGTGAGCTTCGGCTACACCCCCGGGAAGACGGTCCTGAACCATCTCAGCGTCCACGTCCGGGCGGGCGAGACGGTCGCCTTCGTCGGCCCCTCGGGAGCGGGCAAGACAACGCTCTGCTCGCTGCTGCCGCGCTTCTACGAGCCCACCTCGGGCCGCATCACCATCGATGGCACCGATGTGCGCGACGTGACCCTCGCCTCGCTCCGCCGCAGCATCGGCATCGTGCAGCAGGACGTGTTCCTGTTCGCGGGCACCATCCGCGAAAACATCGCCTATGGCCGCCTGGATGCGGATGAGGATGCCATCCGCGAGGCCGCCCGCAAGGCGCGGCTGGACGAGATGATCGCCGGTCTTCCGGCGGGGCTGGACACGCTGATCGGCGAGCGCGGCGTGAAGCTCTCCGGCGGCCAGAAGCAGCGGCTCGCCATTGCCCGCATGTTCCTGAAGGACCCGCCCATCCTGATCCTCGACGAGGCCACCTCGGCGCTGGACAGCGAGACGGAATTCGAGATCCAGAAGGCGCTGGCCGCCCTCTCGGAAGGGCGCACCACGCTGGTGATCGCCCACCGCCTCTCCACCGTGCGCAATGCCGACCGCATCATCGTGGTCACCCGCACCGGCGTCGCCGAACAGGGCGCCCATCGCGAGCTGATGGAGGCGGGCGGCCTCTATTCCCGGCTGGTGCAGACGCAGTTCGCGGTGTGACCGGCGCGGCGTGCCGCCGATGAACTGCATGGTGGAAGACGGCATGGTATCGCCGAACGCATGCTGCCAGCCGAGCGTCACGCGCGGGGTAAGCGTCGAGCCCCACATCTGCACGGTCGTCGCCACGCGCACGCCGAGCGTCGAATAGAGCGTATCCATGGAGCCGGTGGAGACCGAGAGCGCCGCGGCCCCGCCCCCCTCCAGCAGCGAGGCACCGCCCACCGCCACATAGGCCAGCCCCGCGAACGGCTCCACCGCCACCGGGCCGCGCGCCATGTCGTAGCCGACCTCGCCGAACACCTGCGTGGTGCCGGTGGTGTAGCCGCCGTCCGTCACCTGCGCAAAGCCGGGGAAGGCCACATTGCGGGTCATGGAGACATCGTGCCAGGCATAGGCGGCACCGCCCCGCAGGGCGAAGGCGCCGAGCTGCGCGCCCGCATAGAGGCCGATGTCGTAATTGTCCATGGAATGTCGTAATTGTCCATGGAGCCGGTGGAGGCGCGGTCCGTCACCTCGAACTGCGACTGGCTGAAGCCGCCGAACAGGCCGGCCCGCACATTCGGCGCCAGCGCCACATCGAGGCCCATGAGGAAGCCGCCGATGGAGTTGGAGATGCTGGCGGCATTGCCGTTGGAGAAACTGTCGCCCCAGCCGCCATAGCCCTGCGCCCAGAGCGTGGGGGTGAGGCCCGCGCTGGGCGCAGCGGTCTGCGGGCCGGCGCCATAGGCCAGCGGCGCGGCGCCGGGCGCGGTCAGAGACTGCCGCAGGCGCGTGCCCACCGCCTCGCGCACATAGACCGACTGCTGCTGCATGAGCGTGCCGACGGAGGCATAGGCCTCGCCCGACAGGGCATTCAGCGCACCGGGCACGCTGGACTGCGACAGTTGCACCACCGCGTCGAACACGCCATTGCCGAAGCCCAGCGCCTGCGCGCCATTGGCCGTGGCAGTCTGGTTCGGCGTCTGCGCGAGGCTGGCGAAGCTGGTGCCGGTATAGAGCAGCGTCAGATAGGCATTCTGCGCGTCATAGCTCAGCGACGGCGAGAGGAAGGCGTAGTCGCTGGTGATGCTGCCGAACGCTCCGGTGAGGGTGTCGGTGGTGGCGATGATGGCATAGGTGGTGTTGGCCGCGTAGCGGCCGGGAACCGCGATCACTTCGACCGCCGCCCCCGCATTGATGGTGACCGCGCCGGTGGCCGTGATGAGGTCGTGGGCGCCGTCCGGTGTCACATCCACCCGATAGACAGAGCCCGCCTCGAACCCAAGCGTGCCAGCCACGGAGATGGTGCCCGGCGAATTGCCCGGCGCCACCACGCCGCCGTCGAGAACCGTGAGGGACCCGACCGCGCCGTTGCCCGAGAGCACGCCATTCGCGCCGACGAACACCGATGCCCCGACCAGACCACTGCCATCCAGAACGAGACCGGATTCCGCTACGGCGACGGCGCCGTTGAAGGTGGAGGAGAAAATCGCGGTGCCGCCACCCGAGAAGCCGAGGATGCCAGCGCCGGTGAAGGTGTTGGAGACCGTGTAGGTGTCCGAGCGGTTAAAGTTCAGGAAGCCGTTATTCTCGATGGCACCGCTGAGCGTCCCGCTGGTGCCGCCGTCGCCCACCTGAAGGGCGCTGAAACTGCTGATGGTGATGCCCCCCAACAGGGCCACGTCCCCGGTGATGATGAGCGTGCCGGTGCCGGCCTGCCAGAGGCTGCCGGTGCCCGTCATGGTGCCCGAATAGGTGACCGTGTCCGAGCGGTCGAAGACGACCTCGCCATTGTTCGTCACATTGCCGGCGAGCGAACCGGTCGTGCCGGCCATGCCCACCTGGAGCGTGCCGGCGGACACGAGGGTGCCGCCGGAATGGGTCGCATCTCCCGTCAGGATGAGCACGCCGCTGCCACCCTTCACCAGCGCACCTGAACCCGACACGGTGCCAGACAGCGTCAATCCGGTGGTGGCCGCCACGTCGAAGGTGCCGGTGCTGTTGAGGACGACCTCACGGGCGGACGTGAAGCTCGCCGTGGTCGCGAGCGTGCCGCCATTGAAGGTCAGCGCCCCCGCCAGCGCACCGAGATTGCCATCGGACGAGACCTGGAGCACGCCGGAATTGATCGCCGTGCCTCCGGAATAGGTGTTGGCGCCAGACAGGGTGATGGTGCCCGCCCCGGTCTTGGTGAGGCCGCCCGAACCTTCCACCTCCACGCCGATGGTGGCGCCGAGGCCACCATCGATGCGCAGTTCCATGCCGCCCGCACCGACCACAAGCGCGCCCGGACCTGTGAGCGTGTAGCCGTCCGTCGCGAACTGCAGGCCCGCTGCCGTCTGGTCGCTGGCGAGCGTCACCGTTCCGCCAGCCGGCCCCGCGAAGACCGCCGTCAGGTCGGCCCAGCTGGTGGCGACGTTTCCGGCGGCGCTGGTCCAGTTGGTGGAGGCGGCGTCCCAGGTGCCGGTGCCGCCATTCACCGTGCCGTTGGCGGTGGTCTGCGTGCCGTTCCAGAATTGCAGGCCGGTATAATCGACGACGAGATTGACCTCGCCCGGCGTCGCCGTGGAGACGGTGAGTTCATAGCCGGCGGGCACGTCGCCGAAGAGCACGCCGCCATCTGAGGTGAGGCTGCCATAGTCCATCAGGCGATAGGTGCCGGTGCCGAAGCCGCTCTGCCGGGAGATGTTGAGGATGCCGTCGAGCGCGAGCGCACCTGTCACCGAGACGAGATCGTTGACCCCGCCGCCGACCGTGCCGGGCGTGCCGAGTTCGAAGGCGAGGATGCTGCCGTTGTCCAGATTCAGCGACCCGACGGTCAGCGTTCCCGGGCTGCTGCCCGGCGCGAGGGTGCCGCCATTCAGCACCGTGACCACACCGCCGATCGTGCCCGAGCCGCCAAGGGTCCCGCCCGCCTGCACGTTGACGTCGCCGGTGCCGAGGGCGCCTTCGACCAGCAACTTGCCCGCTTCCACCGAGGTGGAGCCGGTATAGGTGCTGGTTCCGGTGAGCGTGAGGGTCCCGGCCCCCTCCTTCACCAGAAAGCCGCTCCCGGTGATGGGCGCGGCCAGGGTCAGGGTGTCCGTGAAATTGGCGAGGATCTCGCCGTCATTGTCGATGGAGGCGGCGGTGAGCGAGCCGGCAAGGCCGCCGGTGCCCAGCACGATGCGGCTGTACTCGTCCACGCTGACGGCGCCGGTCACGGCCACGCTGGCACCGTCGGTGACCGTCAGGATGTTCGTCCCGCCCTGCCCGATGCCGACCTTCAGCGTCGTGCCGATGGTCCATTCGGACGTGCTGCCGGACACCGACACATTGACCTCGCCGAGAACACCGAGGATCTGGGCCTCGCCCTTGCTCTCCAGCGTGCCGCCCGAGATGGTGAGGGATTCGCCGCCGATCACGCCGACCTGGGTGTAGTCCTCGACCACGACCTCGCCGCCGCCGGAAATCTCCATGCCGAAGCCGACCGCGAGCACATCGGTGGTGAGACTGCCGCCCGCGGTCACCTTCAGCGTGCCGCCGCTGATGGTTGTGTTGGCGGACACCGTCATTCCGCCGCCCTGGATGTCCAGCACCCCGCAGCAGACCCGCAGATCGGTAACACTGCTGCCGGTGCCGGTGAGGATCAGGGTTCCCAGGTCTTCCTTCTCGAACGCGCCGTCTCCGGAAATGACGCCGGCAAACGTATCGGTCCGGCCATCCGCAACATCGACGGTGAGGACCGAAGTCACACTGAGGGCAACGCTGCCGGCACCGGAAAGGCCGCCAATCACCGAGCTTACGCCGGCGGCGATCGCGAGGCTCGCGCCCGAACTGATGGCAACAGCGGAATCGGCGGACAGGCCGCTATCCTCGAAGGCATAGATGGCGCCCTCTTCGATGATGGTCGCACCGGAATAGCTGCTGCTGCCGGACATGTAGAGATTGCCGGCGCCCGTCTTGGTGAGGCTTCCGGCTCCGGACACGCCACCGATCACCACAAGGTTGACCGGAACCTCGAAGGTTCCGCCGCCGCTGGCCAGGGTGATGTCCCGTGAAATGGCGACGGTATTCATGCGCAGGGTGCCGCCGTCCAGCGTCAGGCCGCCGGCCGAGTCACCCAGCATGTTGTCCTGCGGGACATAGAGCGTGCCCCCCTTCACCGTGGTGCCGCCCTGATAGGTGTTGAAGCTGGTGAGGCTGAGTTCACCCGACCCGGTCTTGGTGAGGCCGCCGGCGCCAGACACAACGCCGGAAATCTCCACATCGACGCCATTGGTATCGACCGTGCCGCCGCCGGAGCTGAGGGTCACCGGGACGCTGATGGTCTGGTCCGTTCCGGAAACCGAAAGCGTGCCGGAGTTGAAGGTCAGCGCCCCTGTGCCGAGGCTGCCGGCGCTGGTGATGGCAATGGTTCCGGCATTGAAGAAGGTGCCGCCGGAATAGGTGTTCACCGCATTGCCCAGAACCAGCGTGCCTGTCCCGGCCATGGTCAGCGAGCCGCTATAGGTGCCGGCGCCGCCCTCTTCCGAAATCAGGCCATTGAGGGTGGTGGTGCTGCCACCGCGAATGGCCAGCGATTGGCTCTGACCCGCGAGCGAGAAGATCAGCGGGCTGTTGATGACCAGTTCGCTTCGGGATGCGGTGAAATTCTGGCTGCCGACGAGGCGTATCGTATCGAGGGAGATCGTCTGTGTGTCTGACGAGAAATTCGAGATCCCGCTGGCGAGCTGAAGCGCCACGCCGGAAATCGTATAAATGTACGGCACATCGGCAAACGAGATGGAATTGACGAGCACGGGGGCACCGGCGTCATGGACGTTGGCGGTATTGCCGCCGGCACCGAAGGTCAGATCCTGCCCCGGTGCGAGGGGATCGGCAAAATTGCCCGACGTGGACCAGTTACCATCCGCGCCTTGGCCCACCCAGAGGTTCTCGGCGTGCGCGCCTCTTGTATCCAGACCGCAAAGCAATGCACCCGCCAAAGCCGTGCATCCGAGCAAATGAGCGCGGCGGGTCATGGCAATCTCCCTTACAAATTCTTCTTCACGAATCCGCAGCCAGACAAACGCCTGAACAGCAGGCTTTTATGCCCAAGACATGCATATGACGCAACGCCTTAAGCTGAAATGAGCGGCGTCCAAAATCCGCATATATTGAATTATTCTTCAGCTTGGCAATTCAGCGAATGAGCGGAAGCATGCGACATGCTCAAGCTGCCGGCTGGACCGTTGAAGGGTCGCCGGGACCGTGGACGGGCCGGGAGGGGTCAGGCCTTGCGGCCGGCCGCATCCAGATGGCTGCGAAGGCGCTGGAGCGTGCCGGTCAAATCGGTGATCTCCCCCGGCGACAGGCCGATGGCATTGCCGATGCAGCGGGTCACGTCCGCCGCCTTGTCGCCCAGGGCCCGCCCCTCGGGCGTGAGCGAGATGATGACCCGCCGCTCGTCCTCCTGCGCCCGGCGCCGCTCCAGAAGCCCCATGGCTTCCAGCCGCTTCAGGAGAGGCGTGAGGGTGCCGCTGTCCAGCGAGAGACGGTCTCCAAGGCGGCTCACCATCACTCCGTCTTCGCTCCAGAGCGCCACCATGACCAGATATTGCGGATAGGTCAGCCCCATCGCTTCCAGCGGCGCGCGATAGGCGCGGGTGAAGGCCAGCCCCGCGGAATAGACCGCGAAGCAGAGCAGCTCGTCGAGTTCAGGCGGAACGCAGGCGCCGGCGGAGGGTTCTGTCATGATGAGGCAATATATATTGCGCACGATTTAATCGCAACGCTTGACAGAGGCCGGCACTCCCATTAATTATCGCGCAAGTTGATTGCGTACGATTTAATTCGAAGGCGGTCTTTCGCCGCCCCCGAGGTTCAGCAAGAGGAGAAGTCCCATGTCCGTGGATGCAAAGTACAAGACCACCGCAACCGCAACCGGCGGCGGCCGCGACGGCAAGACCGCACTGGCGGATGGCACCCTC
>NCCY01000207.1:5499-6786 GCA_002279855.1 Rhizobiales bacterium 12-68-15 | reverse complement strand
GGGCGCGTCGCAGCGGACGCGATGACAGGGTCCCGCTCGACGGCGTTTGCCATCGCAGGTTCTTCCTGGACCGGGCTGTACATGGGCTCCATGCCCACCTCCCTGATCGGAACGGCCACCGGACGGGCGCCGCGAATCGACCGATCAAGAATTGCGGGTTTTGGTAAACCAGCGGTTAACTGCCGAGGGCATCCTGTAAGCCATTGAAAATGCTAGCAGGTAACTGTTACTTTCCCTAAGGGAGCCTGCAACCTTCTCCCCCTGCCGCTCCAGACTTCATATGTATTTGTCCAATCCGCGAATTGTGCTGCGGAGACTTGAACCGGAATCCCGGCGCGCAGCGACCGGAATGAGGAGAGTGCGGATGGACGCGAATATTTCCGGCGTGCGAGACAGCCTGTCTCATACTGTCGTCCCCCATCCCGGAAAGGGATATGCGGCACAGGACGTGTTCACCATCGGCGATCTCGCCCGCGATTTCGGCGTCACGCTGCGGGCGCTGCGCTTCTATGAAGACAAGGGCCTGCTCGCCCCCCGCCGCGAGGGCCTCGCCCGCCTCTATTCCGTCCGCGACCGCGAGCGCCTCGGCCTGATCCTGAAGGGCACGCTGCATGAGCCAGCTGACGCAACTTGAGCGTCAGCGCATCGAGATCGAGGCGGCCATCGCCGAGCTGCGCGATACCGCTTCTCGCCTCGCGGCCTGATACGGGCGCAGCGCGCTTGAGACAATGACCCAATGGCCGGGCCCGTCCCGGCCATTGGTCTGTTCAGGGGCAGTCTCGCCCCTCACTTCACCTGAAACGGCAGATTGCCCGTCGCCGCTGCCCCGCGTCCGTCGCGGACGGTGACGAACAGGCGGTAGCTGCCCGGTTCCAGGTCCGACACCGTCACACCGGTGGGCGAAGCGCCCTTCAGCGCGGCGGGGAAAGCCGGCGGGGTGGGCTCGAAATCGCCACCGACGCCGCGAACGCGCTGCTCGGCCATCACCTGCCATTCCACGGTCAAGGGATCGCCGTCCGGATCGGTCGCGGCGAGCGTCGCCTTCAGCGGCGTTCCGGCCGGGACGCTCGCCGGCCCGTTGAGCCGCAACGCGAGGATGCGCGGCGCCTTGTCGCCACTGGCGCGGGTGCCCGGCAGCGCGGGGGTCTCGGGGGCCATCTTGCCGGGCGTGCGCCCGCCCCAGGCCTCCGCCATCGCCTCCACCGGCTCGGTCCATTCGCCGCCGGGCAGGAACAGGCTGTGCCAGGTGGGCGTCACTTCCTGCTTCTGGCCCCAATAGAAGGGCAG
>NCCY01000207.1:0-5477 GCA_002279855.1 Rhizobiales bacterium 12-68-15 | reverse complement strand
AGTTCGGTGACGATGATCGGCCCCTTCCAGCCCTGCGCCCGCGCACGGCCGATGATGGACAGGGTGCTGTCGCCATAGACATTGAGGCCGAGAATATCCACCGAGGGAGCGAACTTCACGAGGTTGGCCACCTTGTCGGTGCCGGTATCCGCGATCACCGCCATGACGGGATGGGCGGGGTCCAGCGACTTGACCCGTTTCGCCGCCTGCTCGATGCCGGGCCAGACCGCCAGCGCCTGCTCGGGCGCGATCTCGGTCTCCACCTCATTGCCCACGCCCCAGGCCAGCAGGGCCGGATGCGTGCGGTAACGCACCACCATATGCTCCAGCCGGTCCAGCTGCTCGGCCACCGCCTGGGCGTTGCCATAATCGAAGCCCCGGCGGGGATGCTCCAGCCAGAAGCCGACGATCACCTTCAGGCCGGCCCGCTGGGCGGCATCGAGAAGTTCGCCCGGCTCCTCGCCATAGGTGCGAATCACATTGGCGCCGGTCGCCTTCAGTTCCGGCAGGCGCGTGAGGCCGGAGGCGCCGTTGGGCACGAAGGGCACACCGTCCACGAGGATTTCGGCACCGCGCACCGTGACCACCGACGCGCGCGCTGACACGGGCGCCAGCGCGAGGGCGAACAGAAGAGCCGCCAGAACACGGGCGCCTGAAGCGCGAACAAGCCTGAACACCACGCCATGATCCTTCATCTTCGGGCCGCGATGCCCTGCCGCACCGCCGCACCATCCGGACATGGCCGGCGCGCGCAACGCAGGGCAAGACAAACCGCTCACCATGACCATATTGTGCCCGCCTCCCCGCGCACCAGCCTTCCCGGCCGGCACAGGGGGGCCGGTGCAGCGACATATAGCTCCACAAGGAGCAGCAGGAGGAAGCCCCATGAACCTTGCCCGCAAACTGAAGCAGCGTGCCGCCGACGGGCGCCCGGTCCGGGTGGGACTGATCGGCGCCGGCAAGTTCGGCTCCATGTTCCTCGCCCAGTTGCGCACCACGCCGGGCCTGCACCTGCTCGGCATTGCGGACCTCTCCCCCGAGCGGGCGAAGCAGGCCCTGACCGAGACCGGCTGGGACGCTGATGCCGTGGTCGTCCGCGATTTCTCCACCGCCCGCCGCACCGGCGGCACGGTGCTGACCGACGATGCGCAGGCGCTGATCGCGGCCGACGGGCTGGACGTGGTGGTGGAAGCCACCGGCAGCCCCGCCGCCGGCATCGCCCACGCGCTGTCTGCCGCCCGCAACCGCCGCCACATCGTCATGGTGACGGTGGAGGCGGACGTGCTCGCCGGCCCGCTGCTGGCCCGCAAGGCCAGGGAGGCCGGCACCATCTACAGCGCCGCCTATGGCGACCAGCCGGCGCTGGTGTGCGAGATGGTGGACTGGGCGGAGGCCTGCGGCTTTCGTGTGATGGCGGCCGGAAAGGGCACGCGGCACCTGCCGGCCTATCACCAGTCCACGCCGGAAACGGTCTGGGACAATCTCGCCATCCCCCGCGAGATGGCGGCCAAGGGCGGGATGAACCCGCAAATGTTCAATTCCTTCGTGGATGGCACCAAGTCCGCCATCGAGATGGCCTCCATCTCCAACATGACCGGCCTGAAGGCGCCGCGCGACGGGCTGCTGTTCCCGCCCTGCGGGGTCGACGACCTGCCCAGCGTGCTGCGGCCGGCCACCGAAGGGGGCGTTCTGGAAGAGGAAGGCATGGTGGAAGTGGTGTCCTCGCTCCACACGGACGGGAGCCCCGTGTTCCGCGACCTGCGCTGGGGGGTCTATGTGGTGCTGGCCGCTGATCCTTCCGCGCGCGGCGATTATTCCCGCCGCTGCTTCAAGGAATACGGCATGGTGACGGACCCCTCCGGCCGCTACACTGCGCTTTACCGCCCCTACCATCTCATCGGCATGGAGCTTGGCATCTCGGTGGCCGCCGCGGCACTGCGGGAGGAATCCTCGGGCACCCCCATCGGCTTCCTCAGCGATGTGGCCGCCACGGCCAAGCGCGATCTGGCGGCAGGGGAAATGCTGGATGGCGAGGGCGGATACACGGTCTATGGCCGCATCATGCGGGCCGAGGATTCGCTGGCGCGGGGTGTCCTGCCCATCGGCCTTGCCCACCGCGTCCGCCTCAAGGCGCCGGTGAAGCAGGGTGAGCCGGTGCTGTGGAGCGACGTCGAGATCGCCGACAGCGACGCGGTGCGGGTGCGCAGCGAGATGGAGGCGATGTTCAGCTCCGACGGGCGCGCAGCCAGGCGGGCGTAACAGGCCGGCGGGGCGGCTTCCGGCTTCAAGGGTTGGCGCGGGCCGGCGCTGCGCTTATACCAGCGGCCTCGGGTGTCCGAGGCCGCGTGCTGCCGCGCGGGCCTGCCGACGATCGTGCCGGCTTGCGGCATGACCTGCGCAGCACTGGTTCAATCGAGCCTGCGAGGCCTCTGACGCATGTATTTGCTGGCTCACCTCTCCGATCCGCACCTCGGCCCCATTCCGGAAGCGCGCATCTCCGAACTTCTCGGCAAGCGCTTCTTCGGGATGATGAACTGGATCGGCGCCCGCCGCCGGAATTTTGGCGCCGCCACCCTCGCCCCCTTGCTGACCGACCTTCTCGCCCAGGGCGCCGACCATATCGCGGTGACCGGCGACCTGGTGAATGTCAGCCTGCCCTCCGAATTCGACACCGGCGCCACCTTCCTCACCTCGCTGGGCGCGCCGGACGCGGTGACCGTGGTGCCCGGCAACCATGATGCCTATGTGCATTCGGCGCTGGCCTATCACCTTGAACACTGGGCGCCCTTCCTCTCGGGAGACGACACCCATCCGGATACGCCCCTCGACCGGGACTCCTTCCCCTTCGTGCGCCGGCGCGGGCCGGTTGCCATCGTGGGCGTGAGCACGGCCATCCCGACCGCGATCTTCCTTGCCAGCGGCGCTGTCGGCCGGGCGCAACTGGAGCGACTGTCCCGGACGCTGGCGGAACTGAAGCGGGAAGGCCTGTTCCGCGTGGTGATGATCCATCACCCCCCGGTCGGCGAACGGCCCTTCCACCGCGACCTGCGGGACGCCAAGGCCTTCCGGAAGGTGATCGCCGAGGCGGGGGCGGAACTGGTGCTGCATGGCCACGACCATCGCGCATCGCTCGGCTGGATCGACACGCCAGGCCTGCGGGTGCCGGTGGTGGGCGTCCCCTCCGCTTCCGCAGGCCCCGAGGATGGCCGTGGCGCGGGCCGCTACAATCTCTATCGCATCTCCGGCGAACCCGGCGCATGGCGGTGCGAGATGGAAGCGCGCGGGTATATGGCCGGCCAGACCGATGTATCGTCGCGGGAGCGTCGGATCATCGTTGGAGAATAGTTCCAAAATGGAACATTACATTTCCGCAATGTACGTGAATTGCCGTTCAGATACATTAAGATAAGAAGTATATCTATTACAGAAGTTTAAGTTGAACCTTGGGCCTTCAGGCTGCACGCTGTTTTCATCAACGGAGAGCAATGCCATGAAGAAAGCCCTGATCGCCGCCACCGCCGCAGCACTCCTGTCCGGTTCCGTGTTGGCCTACGCCGCCGGTCCCGGCCCCGGCGCAGGCCCCGCCGGTGGCCCGCCGGCCCAGCAGGGCGAAACCCCGCCGCGCTGGAAGCCGAGCCCGGAAGATCGCGCCGCCCTGATGGACGCCCGCATCGCCGCGCTGAAGACCGGCCTGAAGCTGACGCCGGATCAGGAAAAGCTGTGGCCGTCGGTGGAAACCGCCCTGCGCGACATGGCCAAGGACGGCGCCGCCCGCCGCCAGGCCATGATGGAGCAGCGCCGCCAGGGCGCGGACAAGCCGGACGCCATCGCCCGCATGCGCCTTCAGGCCGACATGATGACCCAGCGCGCGGCGGATCTCACCAAGGTCGCCGATGCCGCCCAGCCGCTCTACCAGACGCTGAGCGAGGGCCAGAAGAACCGGCTCCAGATCCTGCTGAAGGAAGAGTTCCGTCCCCTCGGCGGACCGGGCGGCCCCGGTGGCCCCGGCAAGGGTCACGGCCCGCACCGCGGCTGATCCGAGGACGTGAAGGGGCATACTCGACCCCTTGAGCCAGACACCCGCGCGGCGGCTGAACGGCCGCCGCGCGGTGCGACCTGAAAATCAGGGGCCCCAGACGGCAGGCTGCCCCTTCCATCGGACCTCCGGTCGCTCCTCCGCCAGCAGATCAGCCCGGCATGGGGGTCTCACACACGAGGGTTTGGCGCCCCGTCCCCAGAGAAAAGCGGGCGCTGTCAAGCTCACGCTCTTTGGTTTGCGCGCCCGAATGCATGAAGATTGCTCATGCATAACGTGACCAAGTTTGATTTTCCCTCGCGGATGCATCGCCTTATGGTGGCGCCAAAGCGGGACGGCTGCACCCGTCCGCGCATGGAATGTCCGCATGACCCAATCTTCCCCTTCCGCGATGCGCTCCGTCGCTGCGGCCTCTCCCGTCCTGATTCTCGTCGCCGGGTGCCTGATCGCCATGCTGACCTTCGGTCCGCGCGCGAGTTCGGGCTTCTTCCTGCTGCCCATGTCCAACACCTATGGCTGGGGCCGCGACGTGTTCGGGCTCGCGCTCGCCTTGCAGAACCTTCTCTGGGGTCTCGGCTCGCCGTTCGCGGGCGCCATTGCCGACCGTTTCGGCACGGTGCGGGTTCTGTGCGTCGGCGCGCTCATCTATGCGTCGGGCATCGCGCTGATGTCCTATGCCTCGACGCCGGGCCTGCTGCACCTGTCGGCCGGTGTCCTGGTGGGCTTCGGGCTGTCCGCCTGCTCCTTCAACCTCGTTCTCGCGGCATTTGGCAAGCTGCTGCCGGATCGCTGGAAGTCCATCGGCTTCGGCGCCGGTACGGCGGCAGGCTCGTTCGGGCAGTTCCTGTTCCCGCCGCTGGCGACGGGCCTGATCGCGCGCGTCGGCTGGCAGGAAACCCTGCTGGTGTTCGCCGTGGTGCTGCTGCTCGTGCTGCCCCTGTCGCTGGCGCTGGCCACGCGGGGCGATGCCGGCACGCGGCAGGCGGCCTCCCTGCCCAACCAGTCCATCGCCGGCGCCCTGCGCGAGGCGTTCGCGCATCCGAGCTACGTGCTGCTGATCCTCGGCTTCTTCACCTGCGGCTTCCAGCTCGCCTTCGTCACCGTGCACATGCCGGCCTATCTGGCGGACAAGGGCATCACGGCGGATATCGGCGCCGCGACGCTGGCGCTGATCGGACTGTTCAACATGATCGGCTCGCTCACAGCCGGCGCGCTCGCCTCGCGCTTCTCGCGCAAGTGGATGCTGGCGGTGATCTATGCCGGACGCGGGGTTGCCATCGCCGCCTTCATCCTGATGCCCATCACGCCCCTGAGCTGCCTGATCTTCGGCGCGGCGCTGGGCCTGCTGTGGCTGTCCACCGTGCCGCCCACATCGGGCCTCGTTCTGCTGATGTTCGGCGCCCGCTACATGGCGATGCTCTATGGCTTCGCCTTCTTCAGC